>CAZDNY010000404.1:0-3688 GCA_964506885.1 uncultured Hyphomicrobiaceae bacterium
GCTGCGCCAAAACTGGAACGCGTGGTGGTTTCACCCGCCCCGACCCAGGCAGGCGACACAGATCAGCAGTCCGCCGCCAGCGACGCGCCCGCTCGCAAAGGCTGGTGGCAGCGCCGCTTCGGTGGCTGACTGAGACACACGACCGCGCGGCCGGCGCACGCGCGACAATGGCCGGCCAGAATGTCGCCGGCACCGAGACCAAAACCAGGAGCGCAGCACCGCTAATGCTGCGCTCTTTTTTTGGCTGCGTTCACAAAGATCAAAAAGCATCGCAGCCGCCGCAGACCTGCGCCTTGCGGCCGGCAGCCTGATTGCGCAAGATCAGGCTGAACCTTTGTCTTGAGGAGTCCCGTCCTGGCAAGCACGAGCAAGCAGAAGCCACGCAGTCTCACGCTCATCGGCGTGGCGGGCCTCGCCACGGCTGTGCTGGTCATCGCTGCGTTGTGGTCGGTGGCGCAGTGGACCCGCAACCGCGCGCTTGCTGACCTGTCCAGCTCGAGTGCCCACGTCCTGACGCTCGTGACCGAAACGCTGTCGGGTGAGCTGGCCAAGCACCGCAGCACACCATTCCTGCTGTCCTACAATCCCCACCTCGTCCGCATCGTCACGGGCAGCGCGTCAGCCGAGGAACTCAACGCCGCCAATACGGAACTCGCACGCCTCGCCCGCGTCACAGATGCCTCCGACATCTATCTCATGAACACGGCCGGAACGACGGTCGCCGCATCCAACCATGACCAGCCGCGCAGCTTCATCGGCCAGAACTTCTCCTATCGTCCGTATTTCATCGAGGCCATGAAGGGTCGTCTCGGGCGCTATTTCGCCCTCGGAACGACTTCCGGCGAGCGCGGCTACTACTTTGCGCATCCGATTTTCGAGGGCCGGTATGTCGTCGGCGTTGCCGTCGTCAAGGTGCAGGTCGGCCAGCTCGAGGCCGCCTGGCGCGCTTCCGACCACGAGATCATGGTCGTCGACGACGATGGTGTCGTTTTTCTCTCGAGCCGTCCGCAATGGGTAATGCGCACCCTCGCTCCGCTGAACGAGGCGGCCCTGCAGCGAATTGCCACCCAGCGCCGGTACGACGGCCGCGAGCTGCGCACATTGCCCGTCGACATGGATGTGCCCATGGAAGGCGTCGGCCGGCTGATATCACTGCAATCAACGCTCGACGACAACGCCACGGGCCGCTCCGCGCCGGCATCCGATGGCGCTGACAGATCTGCGACCCAGTATCTGATGCTCTCTCGTGCCATGCCGGACGCCGGCTGGACGGTCCACATCCTCGCCAATACCCGCAGCGTCGCCCGCCAGGTCAACGCCGCCATCGCCCTGGTGCTTGCAACCCTTGCCGCCTTCATGCTCGCGGCCATCGCTGTCTACCAGCGCCGGCGGCGGGTCGCGGAGCGGTTGCAGTTGCAGGCATCCGTCAATGCGGAGCTGGAACGCCGCGTCGCCTTGCGCACCGATGAGCTGACCCGCGCCAACCGCCAGCTCGAAGCCGAAGTGGGTGAGCGCCGCCGCGCCGAGAACGAATTGCGCCTGGCCCAGTCCGAACTCGTCCAGGCAAGCAAGCTCGCGGCCTTGGGCCAGATGTCGGCGGGCTTGAGCCACGAGTTGAACCAGCCGCTCGCCGCCATCCGTTCCTATGCCGACAATGCCCGCAAGTTCATGCAGCGCGAGCGCTACGACACCGCCAACACCAACCTCGGCCTCATCGTCGAGCTGACCGAGCGCATGGCGCGCATCATACGACACCTGCGCACCTATGCCCGCAAGGAGCCGACCACCGTGCGCCCGACACTGGTCGTCCGCGCGATCGAGGAATCGGTGGCCCTCCTGCACCGCAGGATCGAGGACGCCGGCGTGACTGTGGTGCTCGATGCGCCCGACACGAGCCTGAGCGCCATCGCAGGTGAGGTGCGCCTGCAGCAGGTCATGGTCAACCTGCTCTCCAATGCCCTCGACGCCATGTCCGAAAGCGCCGACCGGACGTTAAGGATCACGGCCCGCGAGGAGATCGATTGCGTCCTCATCGAAGTTGCCGATACCGGCTCGGGCATCCCTGCCGACAGCCTGCCCAGCGTGTTCGACCCCTTCTTCACGACCAAGGACGTCGGCTCCGGCCTGGGGCTCGGCCTGTCGATCACCTACGGCATTGTCCAGCAGTTCGGCGGCACCATCTCCGCCCGCAACGGCGACGGCGGCGGCGCGGTGTTTGAGGTCCGTCTCCAGCCCGCCCGCGCTGACGCCGAGAACGCCGCATGAGCCGGAATATCATCCTCATCGACGACGAGAACGCCCTGCGCGCCGCCACCCGCCAGGGCCTTGAGCTGGCCGATTTCGACGTCCGCGATTTCGCCGATGGCGAGGAAGCCTTGACGACCATTTCCCGCACCTTTGAGGGCGTTGTCATCTCCGATATCAAGATGCCGCGCATCTCCGGCCTGGAAGTCTTGAGCCGCATCGCCGCCATCGATCCCGAAATCCCGGTCATTCTCATCACCGGACATGGCGATATCCCGATGGCCGTCGAGGCGATCCGTTCGGGCGCCTACGATTTCATCGAAAAGCCCTTCGCCGCGGAAACGTTGGCCGATGCCGCCACCCGCGCCCTTGAGAAGCGCCGCCTCGTCATGGAGAACCGTGCCTTGAAGGCACAGCTCGCCCACCGGTCCGGCATCGATCAGGTGCTCGTCGGGCGAACGCCTCAGATCCAGCGGCTCAAGGCACAGGTCACCAGTTTCGCCGCCACCGACGCCGACGTCCTGATCTTTGGCGAAACCGGAACCGGCAAGGAACTCGTCGCCCGCTCCCTTCACGACTTTGGCCCGCGCGCAAAATCACGCTTCGTCCCCATCAACTGCGGCGCACTGCCCGAAACCGTCATCGAAAGCGAGCTTTTCGGCCACGAGGCGGGTGCCTTCACCGGCGCCGCCAAGGCGCGCATCGGCAAGATCGAATACGCCAACGGCGGCACCCTGTTTCTCGACGAGATCGAGAGCATGCCGATCGAGTTGCAGATCAAGCTGCTGCGGGTGCTCCAGGACCGCCGCATCGTCCGCCTCGGCGCCAATGAGGAGCGCCCCGTCGATGTCCGCATTATCGCCGCCACCAAGGAGGACCTGAAGGCGGCAGCGGCCCGGGGGACCTTCCGCGAGGACCTGTATTACCGGCTCAACGTGCTGACCCTCGCCATACCGCCCCTGCGCGATCGCCGCGACGACATTCCGCTGCTCTTCCAGGTCTTTCTCGAACAGGCCGCCGCGCGCTTCAAGACCGATGCCCCGGCCATAACGCCGGGCCACATCGCAAGTCTGATCGCCCACGACTGGCCCGGTAATGTTCGCGAGTTGCAGAACTCCGCGGTCCGCTTCGCCCTCGGGCTCGGCCTGGAAATTGATGGCAAGGCGGTCCTGCCGGATGAAACCGAAGGCGCCAGCGCGACGCTTTCCGATCAGTTGGCCCGGCTCGAGCGCCAGATCATTTCCGACACCCTGCAAGCCTCCGGCAACAGCCTGAAGGCCACCTATGAAAGCCTCGGCATCTCCCGCAAGACGCTCTACGACAAGATGCGCCGCTATGGTCTGGGCCGCTTGGGCGTCGACGATGAAGCCGACACGTGAGCGCCGCGATCGGCGAGCCTAGATCATTTCCGCAATAGGCGGATTGGCATCGCCGGCCCGCTCCC
>CAZDNY010000405.1:0-3683 GCA_964506885.1 uncultured Hyphomicrobiaceae bacterium
GAACTCAGCATGGGCCGCCGTGAAGCCGATGCTGCCGCCAGGGTGTTGCGCGGCCCGGAAGGCCGCACGCTCAGTCCCGCGCAGATCTCCCGCGGCGTCATGCTGGGCGAGGAAGTCTCGCGCGAGCTGGCCCGCGAACACAAACGCCGCTGTCGTCGCGGCTGATCCGGCAACTTCGCAGAAAAAGCGCTCAAGCATTTGTTTTCAAAACGGCACGGCATTGCCGTCAGCGCACCGCGGTCCGCGCGGCATTATCAGCACCTGCGTGCGGCTGCATGAGCCCGCCCTCACGCCGCGCCATCACGGTGGCGTGTTGCGGCAGTCGCACCGATGTCCACAAGGGCAGATGGTCGGAACCGATCATGTGCCCCAGACGCTGGTCCAGCACATCCAGATCGCGCGAGACGAACACGTAATCCAGCTGGAACTGAGGCAGCGGCAACGGCCACGCCGGCCAGCTCGCCAGCAACCGCCCCGGTACATCGAGTCCCGACGCGTAGACGAAATCGTCGAAGCTCTGCGACATGCGCGTCATGTTGAAATCGCCCGCCACGACCACCGAGCCTTCCGTCTTTCGGACACGCGCGGCCAGCCCCGCCAGTTGCGCCAGATGCCAGTCCTGCCGCCGGCTGGGGCGATAGATGTGCGTGCCGATGACGGTCAGCTTCGCCACGTCCACGGCACCGACATGGAATTCGGCCCAGACAAGCGGCGGACTTTTCAGCGACGGCATCTGCATGCCCGAACGCGCAAATGGCGCGCGCGACAACAGCGCCTGTGAACACGCCCAGGCATGCGCGCAGCTGACCTGATAGGGATAGGCGGCTTTCACCCGGTCCAGCAGCGCCGCCTTGTTGGGACCGAACTCCGAAAGCACCACCACGTCCGCATCCGCGCCGACGATGTAGCGCCCCAGACCCGCCAGATCGTCATTGGAATGCCACGTGTTGATCGACAGCACACGCAATTGCGGAATGGCATCGCGCGCACCCATCATCGCATCGTGCCAGGGCTGGCGCCGTTCAGCCGGATCCTTGAGGGCGATCAGCGACAGCACCGACGGCGTGATCAGGATCGTGCCCAGCGCGCTCATCATGAAATAAGGCCGCCATCTGTGCAGCATCAGAGCGATCGCCGCTACCGCTGCTGTGGCGAATGCATGCGGACCCACCGGCGAGAGGACATCGAGGATAGGAAAGAAGCCGCGCAGGAGGATCGCCCATAGCACGAGCCCGGAGCCCAGCAGGATGACCCACGCCGATGCCAGTCCCGACCGGTCCTCGGCGGAATCCGACTTTTCCTGATTTTTCAGAAACTTGAACGCCACGCAACTCGCCTTCACGACGCCCCGGGAACGAACATGCGCCACGTCTCGGGGACCCCAACAAACCTTAATGAAGTATTACCGTAGTCTTCGGGGTGGGACCGATGCAAGCACCATGCCCCCGCTTGGTTCATGTTGCGCAGGCAATTCTACCCAAGCGCGTATCGTTCCTGGGAACGCCGCAGCCCGCTGGCAGGCGCCTCATGCGTTCGGGTGCCGAAAAGGGCCAAATGCGAATATTTCACTGGGCTGTGTCCGTTCCGGATGCGGCGCCTACCGACAGCTTGCGCTGACCGTGCGCACATCCTAAATCACCTCAGCCATCCCCGCGTCGAGGGACGCCCCCAAACGCCAGCTTCAGGGCACCGGAATGCTGCAGGAGTACATCGACCTCATCGTCTCCTTTATCCGGGCCAACGAAGCATGGGCGGCACCGATCGCCTTTCTGCTGGCCTTCGGCGAAAGCCTCGCCTTCATCTCGCTCGTCCTGCCCTCTTCCGTCATCCTGCTTGCGATCGGAGGCCTCATCGGCACCAGCGGCATCGATCTGTGGCCCGTCATCATTGCCGCCGGCTTCGGCGGCACGCTCGGCTACGCCCTCTCCTACTGGATCGGCCGCTACTTCAAGGAGAGCGTGCCCAACATCTGGCCGTTCAGCACGCACCCCTACATGATCCCCACCGGACAACAGTTCTTCGAGCGTTTCGGTGCAATCAGCGTTTTCCTTGGCCACTTCTTCGGTCCTGTGCGCGCCGTCATCCCGGTCGTCGCGGGCATGTTCAACATGCCCCAGCTCCCCTTCCAGGTCGCCAACATCTCCAGCGCTTTCCTGTGGGCGCCCGGCGTCATCGCCCCCGGCTATATCGTCACGGCCTACAAGGAGCCCATCTACGCCTTCATCCAGAACAATGAATGGCTGGTGGCAGGGATCATGTTTCTGATAGCGCTGGCACAAGGGTTGCCCAACCTGGTGCTGTTCGGTCCGCTGCTCATCCTGTTTATCGCGCTCGGCGTGCTCTTCCTGTTTGCCGGCGGCTCCTTCCCCTTGCTGCTCGCGGCGAGCGCTGCGGGCTGCTTCGTTGGCGATCTCGTCTCCTATCACCTCGGGCGCAAGCACGCCTTCAACCTGCATGGTCTCTGGTCGCTCGACTGGCATCCCCGCCTCGTCAGGCGCACCCAGGCCTACGTGCGCAAGCTGGGTGCCTGGAGCGTGTTGTGGAGCAAGCTCATGGGAGCGCGACGGCCCCTGGTGCCGCTGGGAGCGGGCGCCAACGCGCTGCCCCTCGCCAGCTTCGTCCCCATGAGCGCACTTTCCTCGCTGGTGTGGGCGTCGGTCTTTCTGTCGTTGCGTCACATCCTCGGCCTGTTCGGCATCTAAGCTCTGGCTGACTGATGATATTTGCAGCAATGGCAGCTCCGGACCCAGGCTCCATTTGGGGCCAGCTGATCGGCTTCGTCGGCCGCAACATCGATCTTGTCGAACCGCTCGTCTTCCTGCTCGGCTTCGCCGAGAGCATCGTTCTGGTCTCGCTGCTGGTCCCCTCCACCATTTTATTCCTGGCCATAGGTGGTCTCCACAACGCCGCCGGCGGCGAGTTCCTCCCGCTCTGGCTGGCCGGCGCGGCGGGCGCCTTCCTCGGCGATGTCGTCTCCTACGCGCTCGGGCGCTACTTCCGCGCCGACATCGCCGGGATCTGGCCGTTTTCCAAGAAGCCGGAGTGGTACGTGATGGCGCGTGGCTTTTTCCACACCTGGGGCGCGCCCGGCATCATCGCCTCGAAGTTCCTCGGCGCCATGCGCCCGTTCGTGCCGGTCGTGGCCGGCGCCACCAACATGCCCTGGCCGACCTTCCTGCTGGCCAGTGCGGTATCCTGCCTCATCTGGGCTGGCGCATTCCTGGGCCCCGGGCACGGGCTTGGCTGGTTCGTGAAATAGTTGCAAAACCCGGGGCGCGTCCGCACCCCCGGCCGGAATTGCGTTCCAGCGGTACGGTTCGAACCGCCCCCGCTTGCCCTGGACGGCAAGATCGCCTAGACGAGGGGCCGAGATTCAAGCGGCCGCACCCTCGCGCCGCTCATTCGAACATATCCGAAGACACAAACCCGACAGGTGACCCCATGGCAGCCCGGACAGCTCGCGCCGTCGAAATCCAGAAGAAGAAGAAGAGCCGCACCATTCCCCGCGCCAAAGTAACCCGCATCCAGGGCAACACGGCCGGAGCCCGCAAGCGCCTGAAGAAGCTTGCCGCCAAGGCCCAGGAAGCCCAGGCCAAGGCCGGCGCCTGATCCGGCCTGGCTCCACGCCCGCCTCAGTCCAGGTTTGCGTCGATGTGTCCGCGGGACGACGCGCCCGCGGGCTT
>CAZDNY010000406.1:0-3677 GCA_964506885.1 uncultured Hyphomicrobiaceae bacterium
GCGGCGTGTCGAAAGAGTGGCACGCCCTCTATCTCGAGCAGCAACGCAACGCGGCGGTCGATTCGGGCGTATTCGATGCACTCGCCCCGTCGTTCTTCGCGCAGGTGATGGCGGCGAAGCCGGAGGGAACGCTGCTGCTCACCTACCGCGTCGACGGTACGCTTGCCGGGTTTTCCTTCAGCATCTTCGACGAGACCGCGCTCTATCCGAAGTACGTCGGCTTCAAGCAGCCGGTTGGCCGCGAGCACCGCCTCTATTTCATCAACTGGCTGCGTCTGCTCGCGTTCTGCCTGGAACGGGGTATCAAGCGGCTGTCGGCCGGCCAGAACAGCTACCGTCCGAAAGTGAAGCTGGGCTGCCGGCTGGAGCGCAACTGGATTTATTTCCGGCATCCCAACATGGTCGGCAACCTGGCGACGCGCGCCGCCTCGCGGTTCGTGCGGTTCGACACCATGGATCCCGATCTGGTCGCGCTGCAGGATGAATTCCCGCAGGGACTTTACGCTTCGTGAGAGCGTGAATGTGAAAGGCTGATGGCCTCCAAACTCGGCCAGCGGCAAGCCCGCGCCGGTCAGGCGCGCGGGCGCGAGGTGTAGACCGGCTCGGCCATGCGGGGCGCGCGCCCGACAGATACCTTGTGGGCCTTGTCCAGAGCCTGGAAGGCGAGGTTGATGCGCCGCGCCATGGCCGACAGGTATTCGCGCACCTCGGCTGGCAGATCCGCATTGGCATAGCGATCGGGATGATATTCCTTGGCCAGCGCAACATAGGCCTTGCGGACTTCCTCATGCGTGGCGCCCGCCGGAACGCCCAGCACGGTGTGCGGGTCGAAGCCCTCGCCGCCGCGCGCCGCTGCCCGGAGCTGTCCGGCGCTCGGTATCTGGAGCAGCTTCAGCGACCGGATGGTGGACTTGGCCAGCAGGACGGCAGGCTTGCCGTAGGCCCGGAACTCGAGAAACAGGTTCGGGCCGTTCAGGACCTCGTGGACGGGGCGCGCGGCGGGCATCATCAGGTCGCCCTTGACGATCGTCTGGTCGTCGAGGGTCAATTCTGCCGGAACCGGCACGGTCTGGGCCTGAACCATGTTGTCGACCCGATTGCGCTCGAACATCGTGAAGTCTCCTGGCGGGGCAGCCCGTGTCCCAAGTCGGCACAGGGGCGAATACTCATGAGCCCTCTCCAGCAAGAAGCATGCAATCACCGTGCGCCAATTCAGGCTTAACGTTGACCGGGCCTCCTCGGAGCGGCGGAAGGCCCGGCCAATTTTTCAAGGGTGGTGCGTCAGGCGAACAGGAAATCGCCCTGGTCGACGCTCGACATATCAATGCCAAATAACGTGATCGTGGACGTGATCGGACCCGATCCGTTGGCGAACCCGCCGTCCGGCGGCACCCAGGTGTAGCTGATCACGGCATCACCGTTGGCATCGTTGGCAACGGTCAGGTCGTCGAACTCCCCGATGCTGGGGTGCGCCGAGAAGTCGATCAGGTCCAACCCGTCGTCGAAATCCATGATCGTGTCATGGCCCCACACGATGTCCGAGTAGACGAAGATGTCCGCCTCATCCGGCAGCGGTGGGAACTCAGGCCCCCAATCGCCTTCGCCGTAGAGGATGTCGTCGCCCGAGCCCCCTTCGATGCGATCGGAGCCCTGGTCACCGGAGATTTCGTCATCTCCGTACTCGCCCATCAGCGTGTCGTCGCCGTCACCGCCCGAGATCGTGTCATTGAAGCTGTCGCCCGACCGGTAGCCCGAGTAGGGGGTATCGCCCCTGACGACGTCGTCTCCGTCGCCGCCGTGCAGGCTATCGTCGCCCTCGCCGCCGTAGATCGTGTCGTCACCCTCGCCGCCGAGGATGACATCATCGTCGCGGTTGCCCGACAGGATATCGTTGCCGGCTTCGCCGTAGAGGTAGTCGTTGCCGCTGCCGCCGGTCATGAGGTCGTCGCCCTCGCCACCGAATGCCTCGTCGTCTCCGGCGCTCAGATGCACCGCATCATCGCCGTTGCCGGCCTTCACGTAATCACGCTGGTCGGTCCCCCAGATGACATCCTGGCCGAAAGTGCCAACCGTCGGAGCGCCTCCTTCGTCTGCGGTGATCGAGTTGTAGTTCTCGTAGAGCCGGTAAATGGGATCGAGGTCAGCCCGGAAGATTTCGTAGCCTTCCAGAAGGAGTTCGAGGGTTTTTGGATCGATATTGTGTGGCATGCCTGCCTCCAATCGGGGTTGCGCTCGAAGACATCGAGCGAGGGTCGTAGGAACGTCCCGGCAGTTCGAACGGTGGGCACTGCGCAAAGACGCCCACGGAGCTTAGGTATCGGGGGGCGGCGCGCTGTTCCGCAGGGAACATGCACTCAGCGGTCGGCCGGAGGCTCCAGCCCAAGGGGTGGCTGTGACAGTAGCGATGCTGGCGGGGCCTGCCGGGATGTGATACCTCCCAGCCAGTTTTTGCGCCGCACAAGCCGGCTTCGGGCCGTGCCCGCGGCGCTCCCATGCCCTACAGAGGGCCTACCCCAGGATTTCCATGCAGCTTCGCAATATCGCCATCATCGCGCACGTCGACCACGGCAAGACCACGCTGGTCGACCAGCTCCTGAAACAATCCGGCGCCTTCCGCGACAACCAGAAGGTTGCGGAACGGGCCATGGACTCCAACGACCTGGAACGCGAACGGGGCATCACGATCCTCGCCAAGTGCACATCGGTCGTCTGGAAAGACGTGCGCATCAACATCGTCGACACGCCAGGCCACGCCGACTTCGGCGGCGAGGTGGAACGCATCCTCAACATGGTGGATGGCGTGATCGTGCTGGTCGACGCCTCGGAAGGCCCATTGCCGCAGACCAAATTCGTGGTGTCGAAGGCGTTGAAGCTGGGCATGCGGCCGATCGTTGCCATCAACAAGATCGACCGGCCCGACGAGCGCCACATCGACGTCCTCAACGAGATCTTCGACCTATTCGCGAACCTGGACGCGACCGACGAGCAACTCGACTTCCCCGTGCTCTACGGCTCGGGGCGTAGTGGCTGGATGGCGCTCGATCCGGCCGGCCCGCAGGACGATCTGGCGCCGATGTTCGACCTGATCGTCAAGCACGTGCCGCCGCCGAAGGTCGAGGAGGGGCCGCTGCGCATCCTCGCGACGACGCTGGAAGCTGATCCGTTCCTGGGGCGCATCCTGACGGGGCGCATCACGTCGGGCACAATCAAGCCGAACCAGCAGATCAAAGCGCTGTCGCGCGACGGCAAGCTCGTCGAACAGTTCCGCGCGCAGAAGGTGCTGGCGTTCCGCGGCCTGGAGCGCACTGCGGTCGATTTTGCCGAAGCCGGCGACATCGTCGCCATCGCCGGTATGGCGGAAGCCACGGTCGCCGACACGTTGTGCGATCCCTCCGTCACGCAGCCGATCGCTGCACACCCGATCGATCCGCCGACCTTGTCGATGACGTTCCGCATCAACGACGGGCCGTTCGCGGGGCAGGAAGGCGACAAGGTGCAGTCCCGCGTCATCCGCGACCGGCTCATGAAAGAGGCGGAACGCAACATCGCCATCCGCATCTCCGAGAACCCGGACAAGGACTCCTTCGACGTGGCAGGCCGTGGCGAATTGCAGCTCGCCATCCTGATCGAGAACATGCGGCGCGAAGGGTTCGAGCGGACGGTGTCGCGGCCGCGCG
>CAZDNY010000407.1:0-3675 GCA_964506885.1 uncultured Hyphomicrobiaceae bacterium
GAGGGCGGTTTCCAGATCGCCGAATGTGTCGGCTGAGTTGGAAAATACGCCCTTGGCGTTGTAGGCCGCCATCAGGCGGCGGGCGGCGGCATTCATCTCGACATCGCGGCCGAGGATCGGGGCCCCGAAGACTGTGGCGCCGGGCGCCAGAGGCGGCATCAAATGATCGAAGACGACCGCCTTTTCGGGTATGGCGCCGGGCAGGCAGTGCAGCAGGTAGCACAGGCCGGCCGATTCAAATGGGCCACCGACATCTGCGGGCCAGGGCGCAAGGACGTTCGCACTCACCTGGCGCGGTTCAAACCGTGCGATACGGCGGGCGGCGCGGGCCAGGCAGTGGGGATTGAGATCAACGAGCGTGACGGACGGCGCGGACACCGGCCAATGCGCATGCGCCAGGAAATAGCCCGTACCCACACCGATATCCACGTGGCATGCGCTGACGTTGCGATCATAAAGACGCTGGAGCTGGCGGGTCGGACAGCGCCAGATCCAATGGTTGGAGACGCCGTGGACCAGAAGATCGTAGACGCGCAAGGACAGCGGCGCATAGACCGCCTGACCTGCCTCGATCTGTTCCTTCGTCGGCGCCATTGGCTCTCCAATTCGCTACTTTATGCATGCCTGGTGCTAAGGCCAGGGCGCAAGTCCTGGGGATGAAAACGGCGAAACGGCGTCGAGAGCGCTGCGATTCGCCGGGCGTGGTATAAGGAATCATTGAAATTCTTTTGATTCTGAACCGCGAGGCGTACGTGGCAACGGGCATCGACCACAGCAAGACACCCAGCCGGGTCCCCTGGCCGCCAATCCTTCTGGTCGCCGTCGTGGCCGCGGCGGTGGTGCTGGTGCGCGTCTATCCCCTGCCCTGGCCGGGACTGGACGACGTCTATGCTCGTTTCGTCGGGCTGGGCATCGGTCTGGTCGGCTTCGCGCTCATCATCTGGGCGGCGATAACGATGTGGCGGCACAAGACGACGGTACTGCCCAATCGCGGCGTCAGCGAACTGGTCACCGACGGGCCGTTCCGGTGGCGGCGCAATCCGATCTACCTTGGCGATGCGCTCGTGCTGCTCGGGGTGGCAGAGATGTCGAAGAACATCTGGTTCGCGATTCTCGTGCCGGTGTTCATGGTCCTGGTGACGTGGCTGGCGATCCTGCCGGAGGAGCGGCACCTGGAAGCAAAATTCGGTGACAGGTGGCGCGCCTACCGCGACAGCACAAGGCGCTGGCTCTGAAGGTCGAAGGCAAGAAGAACGTCGCGATGACGGACTGGCGGGAAAAAGAGCGGGAGTTTCTGACGAGCCTGAAGGCCGATACCGGCCGGGATCTGGGCGAGTGGATGCGCGTCATCGCCGCGCAGAACCTGCCCCACCGCAACGACATCATCGACTGGCTGCGCCAGCAGGGCTTTCCGTTCTCGCGCGCCTCCTGGCTGGAGCGCATCCATCACAATCAGGGCCGGCCGATCTATTGCGACTTGAGCGAAGTGGCGCCCAGCGCTGCGGCGCTGGAGGTCGCCGAGGAGGTGGTGGAGGTGCACCGGGTCGCAGCCGCAGGCGGCGGGCGCATGGTGGTGGCGGCCGCACCGCCGCCGAAGCCTCCGGACGCGCAAACGCCCGAGCGCGCGGCGCCGGAACGCAAGCTGCCGCTGCCGCGGCTTGCGGCTACGGGACCTGAAGCAAAGATCGCAGCGCCGCCGGAGGCAGCCCAGGCGCCGGACCCAGCGCGCACCGGCGCCAGCCGGACAAATCCGCCCCGGGATGGAGCCCCTGGCACGCGTGCGACAGCCACCGACGCGGCGGCGCGCGACGAGGTGCTGGCCAAGGCAAAAGCCTACCGGCCGCTGGCCGTGCACCTGTTACGCCTGATCGAGGATGCGGTCGGTGACGTCGTGGTCGTGCCGGGTGCCGGACATCTGGCGCTTTCCCGGGCGGGTCAGACGTTCGGGATCGTTGCCGTTTCGCCCAAGGACATCCGTCTCGTCGTGCGGCTCGATCCGGAAGTTGCATCTGCGCCTTTCGGCCCCGTGAAACTGCCCGTCACGCTGGCGCAGGCGGCGCAGGGCCTGACCCACATGGCGGTGCTCGACGACGCGCGCCAGATCGATGAGGCACTGATTAACCTCGTCCGACGTGCGGCGGGCGCGTAAACGCTTGAGAAACAGCGCTCCGCGCACCATCTATTTGCCTTGATTGTCCCGCTTTTTAGGGCGGGTTCGGGAGGAGAGGCGATGGCAAGCAAACACCGGCAGTCTGGCATGCGGGCCATGATCCCCGTGGCGCTGGCCGTGCTCGTGACCGCTACGTTCGTCGCGGATGCCACGGCGCAGACCGCGCGCCGGGATGGTATTGCCGACCTGCTCGAGCGCGCCGGCCTGGTGGGGCGCGCCGATGCGGCCGATGCCAAGCAGGGCAAGGATGCAGCCGCCGCAGGTGCCGAGGCCGCCGCGCCGCTACCCGAACGCGACCCGCGTGAAGGCGAGGAAAGTTACGAACAGGCAAAACGGCTGATGCAGGCGGTCGACGCGATCCTGCGCGATACCGCCGACCAGCGCGCACAGGCCGGCAAGCTGCCCAAGCGCGACGATTTCCTGGTGCCGCCGATCTGGACGGAGACGCGCGAGGACCGCGAAGCCAAGATCCGCAACCTGCTCGACGCCGCACTCGGCATCGTCACGGACGTGCCGGTGGTGGAGGTGCAAAAGAAGGTCGAGGGGCTGCGCGCCAACATCCGCGAACTGGAAGACAGAATCGTGGCCATGAAGGAAAAGCAGCTTACCGCGCCCAAGGACGCGATGCTGCCGGGCGTGCTCACCGACACCGTTTCGAGTCTCGACGACAACATCAAGGACGCGCAGGCGCGCATCGAGGGCAACCGCGAAGAAATCGCCAAGGCCAAGAGCGAGATCAGCGATGCACTGCAGAAGTCGGGCGTGACACTCGGGGCCGAACAGGTCGACCTTTTGCTCGACAGCGTGCTGTCGGGCGATCTGGTGCGCCTCGTTGCCGTCTTCAACGCCGCCAAGGTGATCGACCAGCAGCTTTCGAAGCTGATGGCTGCTTCCGGCGACAACATGAACGCCACGCGCAAGTATTTCGCCATGCACGCAGCCCTGTTCGCGATGCTGGTGCACGCGCAGGATGCGACGATCGAGAAGATCGACACGCAATACCTGCCCAAGCTCGACGCCATCCTGAAAGACATCAACGCGGCGCGCGCCAAGACGCGCCAGCTGATGAAGGCGGAGAACCGGTCGGATCAGCGCCGGGCGCTGGAATCAAACCTGGAGAGCCAGCGGATCGCGGAGGAGGCTGCCAGGGGCTATCGCCGGTACCTCAACCAGCAGCGCGAGCAGATCGCGCGGGCGCGGTCCCGGGCCGTGCATGACTTGAGGATCGCCGACAACACCTTCGAAACCGTGGAGGCGAGCTTCCAGTTGCGCAACCTGATGCGCGACAGTGCGGCGTCGTTCGAGGCGATCCAGAAGCTGGAGGCGCCGACGTTCGACCAGATCTTCAAGAACGAGGAGCTGCGCCGCGAGTTCGAGAACCTGACCCGCAAGCTCGATACGCCGACGAGTTGAGGATGGGAACCGACAGGTCTCGGTCCCCGGCCGCTCGCTTTCAATCCTGCACTCTGTCGTCATGCCGGCGAAGGCCGGCACCCACGCAAGTC
>CAZDNY010000408.1:0-3673 GCA_964506885.1 uncultured Hyphomicrobiaceae bacterium
GGTGTCGATCTGGAGACGGCGCTGCGTTCGGTGGCGAAGGCGACTGCACGGAAGGTCTATGCCTTCGAGATGGCCATGCGTGCCGATCGCGCCCGCAAGCGGATTGCGGAGGCTGCCAAAGCCGTGCCGGACGTTCCGGAAATCGCAAAGATGGTCGAGGCGGCTTATTCGGCCGGGCTGAAGCTCGACAATGAGCAAGCCTTGTCGGCCGCCGCAGACGGGGTTGCGCGCCTGCTTGCAGGCATGGCGGAACGCTACGACGGCACCACGATGGCCGGGCTCGACAGCCTGATCCCGGGACCAGACACGTACAAGGGTTCGGCAAGGAAAGCTGGTGCCGTCAATTGAGTTCAGCCGCTCGGCTGGGCGCGTCGATGTACAACGTGAAGAGTTGCGACTGGGGGATTTCGGGGGCTGTGATGAGGTCGGTTGGACTGCACGTGCCCTCGGGTGCGAAGGGATGGCTTGGACCGCGATCGGGCAGGCCGGCGTTTGCGATTTTGTTTCGAGTCGTGCTGATCGTCGTCATCTCCTCGGCGCTCTTTTGGCTCGTATCGGTCTATGACAGCGCCCTGCGCGACCCGCGTTATCTCGATGGCTGGATTCTTGCCGTCGGCATGGCGCTGCAACTCCTGTTCCATGCTGCAAACACGCGCGCCTGGTTGAAGCCGGTGTCGGCCGCCCGCTGGCGAAAGTTCCATGTGTTCCTTGGCTACCTGCTGATCCCGGTCTTTGTTTCACATTCGGCTTTCACCTTGCCGGATACCGGCCTGGAGTGGGCTTTGTGGGGTGGATTCGTGGTCGTCGCCGCGAGTGGCGCCTTGGGTGTTTATCTCGCGTGGTTCTCAAAAGCGTGCGCCGGGCTGCATGAACACCCCGGCTACGATCACATTGCGCGGCGTCGTGCCGAACTGGCGCGCGACATACAAACCATTGTCGCCGGAGCGACGCCTGCCGCAGCGGCAGGCCCGCTTCCCGAGGCGCCCTACGACGCCTGGATCAAGGAACTCTATGCCAACCATTTGCACGACTTTCTCAATGGACCGCGCAATTTGGTGAGCCATTTGGCGGGTTCGCCTCGTCCGCTCAAGCGCCTCACCGATGAAATCGACACCCTGTCCGGCTATGTGGACCGTGCCTGCCAGGAGCAGCTCGAGATGATCCGGGAGCTGGTTGTCAAAAAGGACCGGGAAGATCTCGCTGCCGCGTATCTCGGGCTCGCTCGCGCCTGGCCTTACATCCACGTACCGGTCACCTATGGGCTGCTCGTGGTGACGGTGCTGCACGTGCTCGTCGTCTATGCCTATTCGTCCGGGGCCTGGTGATGAGGCTGTTGCGGTGGATCACGTTCGTTCGATCTGCGATCGGCACGAGGGCGATGTCGTCGCGTTCGGGCCGCGACCTTATCGCGGTTGTCTGCTTTGCCGCGACTTTGATTGGCGTTGTTTCGGTCTTCAGCCTCGCAACAGGGACGCGCTTTCTTATGCCTGGCCCACTGAGCAGTGCACACAGCGCCCTGGGGGAGTGTACCTCATGCCATGCCAACAGCGGCAAAGGTAAGCTGGATTGGGTCTTCGGCCTCGTGAGGGGGGATCCGCTGGCCGACAGCAAGGCGTGTCTCACCTGTCACAAAATCCCGGACGACCAGTTCAACCCGCATGGCGCCCTGCAGGTCGCTTTGCAGCGTAGTACCGAGCGCCTCAAGAAAACGGCCGCGCGCTTGCCCGTCGCCCATTCGACCCGTGTGCAAAACCTCGCGTTTCCAGCCAGTGACGTCGTTGCTGGCGATCTTTACTGCGCAACGTGCCACCAGGAGCACCAGGGGGCCAGCTTCGATCTCGACACTGTCACCAACGCACAATGCAGCGCCTGTCATGTTGCCAAGTTCGACAGCTTCGATGGGGACCATCCCGAATTCGAAGAGTATCCGTTCAAAAGGCGCACGCGCGTCGTCTTCGACCACGCGGGCCACTTTGGCAAACACTACCCGGAGCTGGCGAAGAAGGATCCCAAGAGGACCCTGCCTGCCACGTGCGACACCTGTCATGGGAGCGGTGATGACAAGCGGGTGATGAGCGTGGCAGGCTTCGAGAAGACCTGCGCCCAGTGCCATCGTGACCAGATCATCGGTAACGGACGGGCCAGTGGCCCGAAGGGAATTGCGTTCCTGTCCCTGCCCGGTATCGATCTCGAAACCCTGCGTGCCAAAGGCGTTGACATAGGTGAATGGCCGGAAGCGTCCGAGGCAGGTCTGACACCATTCATGAGGGTCATGGTCAGCCGCAGCGAGCGCGGCCGCCAGCTTCTTGCGCGCGCCGACCGCCTCTCACTGCAGGACCTATCCGGCGCGAGCGATGACGATCTCAAAGCCGTTGCCGCTCTCGCCTGGGAAATAAAGGACCTCATTCATGGCCTGATCGAAGGCAAGACGTCGGAGGTTCTGGGCGATCTTACGATCGGCAATGGGGCCAAGCCCGATGAGGCACTTGCCGCAGATCTCACGGCCGGGCTGCCGCGCGATGTCATCATCGGCGCGCAACAGGAGTGGCTGCCCAATCTTGCAACAGAAATTGCACACCGGCGCAATCCGAACCTGGCGCAGACGAGCTCTCTGGCATCCACGAACCCGAAGCCGGGGCAAGCAGGTACGGCGGCGTCTGCTGACACCATGCCGACGGATGAGCCGGGGGGCGACAGTGACACTGCTGCTCGAGAGAGCGGGGAGCCGACGGACGAGGCCTCGCGAAAGGCGGAGGAGGCCACCGACGAGGCCGAACCGTCCGACAGTGGGGTAAACGGAGATGGAGAGACTGCGGCGAAAGCCAAACCGGCGGAGGATAACGCCAAAGCCAATCCGCAGGATTGTGTGCTCAGCCTGTTTGGTTCATGCGTGATCACCAAGACGGATAACTCTGCGAACCTCAAGTCCAGTCCTGCCAGGACGCCAGCGGCTTTTGATGCACGCAGCAACCTGATGCGGTTGGGTGGCGGTGAGCTTGCGCGTCAAGTGCGCGCGCAGGACACAGCTGAGAAGGTGGGCACCGCACCGGCGAAGCCTGTCAGCGGCGCGACACGACTTGCCCAGGTGCGACCTGAGGCGACTGCCGGCGGCGGCCAGTCGGATGATCTGCTCTCTCCTTCGCAGGAGGAGCTTCGCGCAATCAAGGCGCATGCCGAAGCGGCTGGGACGAAAACCAGATTTGGAAATGCGTCCGGTCTCAAGGCTTCGAGCGATGCCGGCGCGGACTCAAGGGAATTACCAGCGGCCGTGCAGCAGGCGTCCGTGCCGACAATCAAGATCGAAAGCGAGGTGGACCCGGAAACCTGGGCCGAATATGGCGGCTGGTACAGGCAGGATCACGCCATCTTCTACCGGCCGACGGGCCACAAGGACCGCTTCATGTATGCGTGGCTGTTTCTCACCGGGCCACGCGCGCAGCAAGGCCAAACGGCTGCTCTTGGAGCGGTGTTTCATTCCCTCACAGGCAAGGATGCGCAGGGGGCATGCACCAAGTGTCACAGCATCGACGGCCTCGCCAGCGGGGGCAGCGTCGTCAACTTCGCTCCGGCTTCGGCTGCAACCAAGCAGGGCAGTTGGACCGGCTTCATCGACGACCCGCATTTCAACATCATGGGGGCGCGCGGTTGCCTGAGCGGACACAGACGCGAAAGG
>CAZDNY010000409.1:0-3656 GCA_964506885.1 uncultured Hyphomicrobiaceae bacterium
TGCCGAGGCCTATGTCGATGGGCGCGAATTCAATGTCTCAGTTCTCCAGACGGCCAGCGGCCCGGTCGTGCTGCCGATAGCCGAGATCGACTTCTCTGCTCTGCCAGCCGGTCAGCAGGCAATCGTCGACTTCGCGACCAAGTGGGATCCCGACGCCCCCGCCTACAATCTGACACCGCGCGTCTTCGGTTTGGAAGAACGCGAACCGGTGCTTGCCGCGGAGATCAGCCGGATATCACTGTCCTGCTGGCACGCTTTCGCCATGAGCGGTTACACCCGCGTCGACTTCCGCGTCGACGCAACGGGGCGCCCGTGGGTGCTCGAGGTCAACGCCAATCCCTGCCTCGCACCCGATGCAGGTTTTGCCGCTGCGGCTGCACAGGCCGGCTATGCCTATGATGATCTCGTTGCCGCGATCGTGAGCGCCGCCATCGAGCCGGCGTCCCAGGTGGCCTGACATGCTCAAGATCCGCAAGCTGCGCGGCGCGCTGACAGACGCCGACAAGACAACGCTGGAAGAGGTCCAGGCGATCATGCGGGCGCAGTTCCCGCTGATGTCGACAGAGGAGGTCGACAAGCTCCAAGGCCAGCTCACGGACCCGATGTCGTTTGGCTTCGTCACCGAACTGCTCGTCAGCGAAGACGCCAAGGGCAAGGTCAACGCGTTCGCCATCCTGCTGCACGCGCCAGACCTTGGCTTTGCCTATCTGGAGACGCTGTCCACGGCGCCCGCGCGCAGCGGTGGGGGGCTTGGCGCATCCCTTTATCAGGTGGTGCGCGAGGAGGCCCAGGCGCTCGAGGTCGAAGGCCTCTATTTCGAATGCCTGCCCGACGATCCGCGCCTGAGCCCCGACCCGAAGGTGCGCCGGCAGAATGTGGCCCGCCTGAGGTTCTATGAGCGTTATGGTGCCCGCCCCATCATGGGCACCGCCTACGAGACACCGCTGAACGAAGGCGAGACCGACGCACCCTACCTCGTCTTCGACGGATTGAACCGTCATGCACTGCCGCCACCCGACAAGCTGGCTGCGATCGTGCACGCTATACTCGATCGCAAGTACGGTGATGTCTGCCCGCCCGGGTATATCGACAAAGTGACAGCCTCGGTCGCCCGGGGAAATTACGCCCTGCGCCCGCCGCGATATACGGAGACCAAGCCCAAGGCACCGGCTGCGCAACGCAAGCAGCCACGACAGCCAGGACTCACCCAGCCCATCGCGCTGATCGTCAACGACCGCCACGCGATCCACCATGTCCGCGAGCGTGGCTATGTGGAATCGCCCGTGCGCGTGGCCACCATCGAACGCGCGATCCTGCCGACGGGGCTTTTTGCGCCGACCAGCGCGCGCGCATTCCCGGACCGCTTCATCCGCGAGGTCCACGACGATGGACTGGTCGATTATATCCGCGATGCCTGTGCCGAAGCACCGGAGAAGAAATCCGTCTACCCGTACGTTTTTCCCGTCCGCAACGCCACGCGGCCGCCTAAGGAACGCAGCGTGCTGGCCGGCTACTGGTGCATCGACACCTTCACGCCGATCAACCGCAACGCTTATCCCGCCGCCCGCCACGCCGTCGATTGTGCGCTGACCGCTGCCGACGAGGTCCTGAACGGTCGCCCGCTGGCCTACGCGCTCGTGCGCCCGCCCGGTCACCATGCCGAGCATGCGACCTTCGGCGGCTTCTGCTACTTCTGCAATTCGGCGATCGCCGCGCACTACCTGTCACGCTACGGCCGCGTCGCGATCCTCGACATCGACTACCACCATGGCAACGGCCAGCAGGACATCTTCTACGAGCGCGCCGACGTGCTCACCGTCTCGGTGCATGGCGATCCGGCCTATGCCTATCCCTATTTCACCGGGTTCAAGGACGAACGCGGGCGGGGCAGGGGCGCTGGCTACAATCTCAACATCCCGCTGGCCGAGCACATCACGCCGGACGAGCATCGCGCCGCGATCGCCCAGGGCTTGCGGCGCGTCGCGCGGCACAATCCAGATTATCTCGTCATCTCGGTCGGCTTCGACACCGCCAAGGCCGATCCGACCGGCACCTGGTCCAACGAGGCGGCCGATTTCACGCGCCTTGGCAACATGATCGGTGCCGCCGGTTATCCGACTGTCGTCATCCAGGAAGGCGGCTATCGCATCCGCACGCTGGGCTCCAACGCCCGCCATTTCTTCCAAGGCCTCGCTGCAGGCATGGCCGAAGCAAAACCCGCAACCAGAAAGCGCCCTCCGATGCTGGCCCGCAAGACCACCCCTCAACTCGACTTCGTCTATACCGTCAGCGACGCCGACGTCGAGGTCATCCGCCGGCTCGTCGCCGCGACGGAGTTCTTCACCGCCGACGAAACCGCAATCGCCGTCGAATTGGTCGAGGAGCGCATCTCCAAGGGCATCGCGTCGGGCTACGAATTCATTCTCGCCCGCCAGGATGGCCGCACAGTCGGCTACACCTGTTTCGGTCCGATTGCAGGTACCGACGCGGGCTATGATCTTTATTGGATCGTCGTCGATCCGGACGCCCAGGGTCTCGGCATCGGCCGCAAACTGCTCGACGAGACGGTCGCTGCAGTGCGCGAGAGAGGCGGCAAGCGGCTTTATGCCGATACGTCATCGCAGGAAAAGTATACGCCCACGCGCGCGTTCTATCGTTCGCAGGGGTTCCGCAAGGCCGCTGAATTGAAGGACTTCTACCGTCCTGGCGACAACAAGGTCATCTTCGAAAAGCCCCTTTGAACGAAGCTTCTCAACGACCCGGCTGCCGGTTCGCGGACCGCATGATCTAGAGCTGTCACACGCGTGAACGAGGCAGCACATCTCATCGCGCGGCCGCGCCCGTCAGAACTCCAGCGTCAGGTAATGGCGATGAGCCCAGCCGCTCTTGCGTCCGTGCGTAACCGGGCACCACTCGCCGACGCAATAGCCGGTCAGACGAATTCGATTGCCGTTCGGCGGAATGGTTCCCACCACAGGCGCTTCCGCGTGAGGCTTGCGCCGCAGGTTCAAGACGTCGTTGGCGGCGACCCGCACGACCCGGTACGTGATCGGGTTTGGAGAAGCCCGGCCCCGGGCCTGAACGCGTGCGCCGCGATCCGCGGTGATGAAATAGCGATGAACCCAACCCGTGCTCTGCGCGTGCCGCACCGGACACCACTCACCCGCGCAGTCACCCGCTTGCGCGATACCTTTTGCGCGTGGCGGTATGGTTGCAACGATAGGGGCGTACGCGCTGGGCTCACTGCGGATATTCAGCACGTCGTCGAACGGCACATTGATGACACGGTAGGTCGGCGCGAACGCGTCCGGCCTGGGGGCTGCGGCCGTCGCAGGGGGGGCGGCGACGTGCATCATCTGGCTGGCTTGTGCAAACTGCACCGGCTTAGGCTTCTCCGCTCCCGGTTTCTTGGCGGGAGCAGGCGGCGTGGCCATTGCCCGTTTTGGAGGTGGCACTGCGACTGGTCTTGGCAGAGCCTGCGCAACGATGGCAGGCCGAACCACGACAGGCCGCGCGGGCTGGCTCACTGCGCGCTGTGCGGGCTCAGCCTTTTCCGGGGCGCGCACCTCGGCCGGTGCGGCAGGCTCAGCCTTCGCAACAGGATTGAGAGCGACAATGGTTCCGGTGCCCCGGTCACCGTCCTGGTCGATCCACGA
>CAZDNY010000410.1:0-3650 GCA_964506885.1 uncultured Hyphomicrobiaceae bacterium
GCACGGGCTCCAAACAGGAAGACCAGATCATCACTGCGGCGCTGGAACGGGTGACGGCACCCAAGCGCTTCACCTACATCCCCTACAAGGGCGGCGGCGAGGTCGCGACCCAGTTGGTCGGCGGCCACGTTACCTCAACGGTGAACAATCCGATCGAAGCTGTCTCGCACTGGAAATCGGGAGCGCTGCGGCCGCTTTGCATCTTCGACAGCAAGCGATCCACTTACACAGGCAAGGTGACTTCCGACATGGCTTGGTCCGACATCCCGACGTGCAAGGAGGCGGGTGTCGATGTCGAGTACCAGATGCTGCGCGGCATCTTCATGCCGGCGGGCGTGAAGCCTGAGGCGACGGCCTACTACGTCGATCTGTTCAAAAAGGTCGCGGCAACGCCCGACTGGAAAGAGTTCATGGAAAAGGGCGCCTTCAACCAGACGATGATGTCGGGAGATGAATTCAGCGCGTGGGTCGCCAAAACCGACGAGACGCACCACGGACTGATGAAAGATGCAGGATTCCTGGCTCCCAGCAAGTAGCCAGTGCCTCGGTCCGTCGTCGTGAGACGTGCTGTTCGGCTCGGCGCGGCGACGGACCCCTTTTTTCATCTTCCCCGATCCGGTTCCAGGCAAACGGAGAATGCCATGCAGGAGCACCACCCTCACGAGACGGCGTTGCTTGTATCGAAGCGCACCATGGATATCGTCGTCGCACTCATGCTTCTCGCCATTGCCGGTATCGGGATACACGAAAGCTCCCGGATCGGTTACGGCTGGGAAGATGGTGTCGGCCCGGCTGCCGGCTTCTTCCCCTTCATTGTCTGCGCTCTGCTCGCAGTTGCGAGCCTCTACAATCTTGCCATGGCGGTTCTGAAGAAGAACGAGGATTGGGAGGAAGACTTTGTCACCGTCGCCGGGTTCCGTCGCATTCTCTTCATCATTGTTCCGCTGGTTCTGTTCACCGCGGCCATCCATTACATCGGCATCTATGTGGCATCCGCTCTGTTCATCGCCGGGTTCATGATGGCCTTCGGCCGCAGCCGCATTCTCAAGGCGACGGGTGTGGGTGTCGGCGTTCCCCTGGCGCTGTTTTTCATGTTTGAGCGATGGTTCCTGGTGCCTCTGCCGAAGGGGCCGTTGGAAGCCATGCTCGGATACTGAGCTGCTCTGCTACTCCAAGACGGTTGAGACGGGTACTGCAATGCTCGAAATCCTGGCTGCCGATCCGGCTGGTCTGTTCAATGCCGTCCTCACCGAAATCGGCCATGCCTTCGAATTGGAATGGTGGCGCCACAATTTCGATGAGCTGGTCAAAGTCTTCATCATCGACATCACCCTGGCGGGCGACAACGCAATTGTTGTCGGCATGGCGGCTTCACAGGTGCCCGTTGCGCAGCGTGCAAAGGTGATCTTCTGGGGCATCTCGGCAGCGGTCGTCCTGCGCATCCTGTTTGCCGCTGTAACGCAAAAGCTCCTTTTGATTATCGGCCTGACGCTCGCGGGCGGGCTCCTGCTGTTGTGGGTGTGCTGGAAGATGTACCGCGGCATCATTGATGGCCACGAGCAGGATCTCGATGCGGTCGAAGCAGGTGCCAACGGTGGCAGTGCCGACACCAAGAGCTTCTGGAATGCGGTGCTGCAGATCATCGTTGCCGACGTGTCGATGTCGCTCGACAACGTGCTTGCTGTGGCAGGGGCCGCCGGTCAGAGCCAACTCGTGCTGGTGTTCGGACTTGCCTTTTCGATCGGATTGATGGCAGCGGCCTCTCACTTCATCGCGCGCCTGCTTGTGCGCTACCCCTGGATCTCGTGGATCGGCCTGGCGATCATCCTGTGGGTGGCACTCGACATGATCTACAGGGGCTCGCACGAAGTGACGTGCCAGGCGATCGGAATCGGATGCTCTGAAGACCTGTATCACGCGGTTCTGCATCGGGTCGGTCTTTGGGTAGGAGCGCATTGAAAGCGTCCGCCAATTGGCGGTCGACCCGATTGTCCCCACGGCAATGCATAACGCGTCTTTACATGAACCCGGCAGGTTCTCCTTAGACGCAATCAAATGAGAAACAGGGAACTGCATGCGATGACAATTTTAATGCGACTGGTGCCCGTGTTGCCGGGTGTTTTGCTTCTCACCGGCTCCTGGCTTGCCTTTGTTCGGCTTCGGCCGCGCAATGGCGTCGTGCATCCTTGGATGTCCAGCCGAATGCGCGAGGAGCTGGCGGTTCTTGCGCTCGTGTCCAGCGCCGGCATTGGCTTGGGCTTGATCTTGCAGGGGTTGGTGGGGGCGATACGGTAGGAGGGAACCGTGCGTGCGCGAAGGGACCGCGAGTTGCGAGAGCGCACCCCGCCACAGCTGAAATCGGCTAAGATTTGGCGCCCCTTCTGGCACCCGGTATCAAATGAGCGAAGTCCATTCCCAGGCGCGTTGAGGTTGTCGCAAACGCGGTGGCCAGCAGCCTGTCTCATCGTCGCGTCGGTGTCCGGCATCTTTGCTTCTCAGCGGTTGCGGGATATGTCGACGCAATGCTCCTTGATGACAGCTTCGGGTCATCAAGGTCGGTTTGATGATGCACTCGGCTCGACCGGTCTACCCTCGGGAGCGGCCAGTCGGGCGAACGAAAAGTGAAGCGTCAGCAGCTCCACGGATCGCGTCGGTTGCTGCCCGGCGAGCGAACTTCGGCCCAGGGCCACTTGCGACCCTCGTCCTAGTGCCGCCGAGGCATACGCTGAGCCTCTCCAGGGAGAGCAGCTTTGATTTTCGAAATCAGTCCGAAACGCCGCATCGCGGATGTCGGGCCGTCGTCGGCTTCCGAAAACCATCTGATCGGAACTTTCCATAAGGAGCGCGAGCAAATCCTATTGGCAGAGGGCAGCACGTAGACCGTAGCCAGCCTTGCGACGACCGACCGGGCTTTCCTCCCTTAACCATCGAGCATACGGGCTCAGCGGCGATCCTATGAGGTTCTGCATGGTGGGCGTGCCGCCCGGATGCGCGCATATCTCTTGAAGCATTGACCTCTTCTGGATCACCGCTCCTCTTCAACAATTTTGTGATCGCACGCAGGACATCCGGCGTGACGTAGCGACCGTTCTTGCAGTAGTCGCGACCATCCGAGACGCATTGGACTTAAGGCGGGTTGGTTTCGTGATTCGCCCGCGCGGGCGCAGACATCGAAAAAAACCGGAACAGAGGATTGAACACATGAACCGTTTCATGAAGATCACCGCTCTCACCATCGCCCTTGCCGCTGGCGCTGCTACTGCTCAGGCAGACGCTTTGCTCGACGACCTCGCCATGAAGGGAAAGATCATCACGACGCACGGCGTTTGGGGCCGCTAAATGACACCCTCACTGGCTGTCGTTTAGCGCAGACGGCAATCGTTAACGTTGGGCAGCATCCGGCAACGGATGCTGCCCTCGTCGTACTGGGGAGCTGCTGGTGCCCGTCTTCGAGCTGTTGCAGCGGTCGAAGGCTTTGTGTCGGGCACGCAAGTCGCTCGCGGCCGCGGCACAGGTCGCGTGGCAGGCAATGCAGACTTGGCTGGGTAGCAACCATGCAGAAAGCAACACTTCCGCGTTTCTGTATGTCCGAGTTGGGTCAAGATCGACGTTAGCGGTCGGCGCGCCTTCCGTCGGCTTGCCATTCGGCA
>CAZDNY010000411.1:0-3640 GCA_964506885.1 uncultured Hyphomicrobiaceae bacterium
CAACGGCAACCCCTGTGGGCCCTTCGCCGCCTGTGTCGTCGAGATGTTCACGACCGCATCGATCAGGTTTTCCGCCACTGGCGCGACCGACTGCGGACCGCTGCGCGCATGCCCGGGCGAAACCACACCCGACCACACGAGAAGTCCCGCCGCGATCGCCCACGCCCACGCATGGCGCACCACGTACCGCTCGGGCCCCGATCGCCCGCCGCTCATCACCGACATGAGGTCCCCTTCGAAGCGGTTGCTGCTGTCCCCAACTCCTGCCACGAAAAAGCCGACGCGTCACCCACGCAACCGCACGAACCGCCAGGGCGACCACCCTGCCCACGAATTTGTCACGCTCGTCCAAGGGGGCAACACCGGCCACTGCCGCGCCTGGCCAGGGCCGGACCCGGAACCGCGCCGGCCCGATGATGCCAACCTGCGATCCAATGGGTGATGTACGGTTATGTCCACGTCTGCCGAAACGCTTCCAAAGCCGGTTGCGCCCGCTCCATCGCTGGTGCGACAGGTCTCACCCGCGCATCAGCCAGACGATCACTGCGCCCACCGCTACCGCCGTCCAGCCGGCCCGTCGCAGCGAGCCGTCCGGCATGGCCGATACCAGGGCGGCCATGCGCCGGCCCTGATCGGGCGCAAGCGCCCAGATCAGACCTTCCAGCACGAGCACCAGCCCGACGGCAACGACGAGATCGCTCATGCCGATTGGCTATGGTGTCGGAGCTGACGCTGCACCGCTTCCGGCCTTGCCGCCAGCCACGCCGCCGGCACTGTTGAAGTAGCGGAAGAACTCCGAATCCGGCGATATCACCATCCGCGTATCGCCCGACTTCAGGCCCTGCTCGTAGGCCTGCATCGAACGATAGAACGCAAAAAAGTCGGCATCCTTGCCGTAGGCATCCGCAAAGATCCGGTTGCGCTCCGCATCGCCTTCACCGCGCAGCAGTTCGGCATCCCGCATCGCATTGGCCCGGATGATGGTGACGCGGCGATCTGCCTCGGCCTTGATCCGGCGCAGTTGTTCCTCGCCCTCGGCGCGGAACCGCGCCGCCTCCTGGTGACGCTCCGTCTTCATACGCTCGAATACCGAATCGCCGATCTTCTGCGGCAGGTCGGCACGCATGATGCGCACATCGACGATCTCCACGCCGTAGTCACCCGCGACCGTATTCACACGCTGCTGTATCTCTTCCATCAGCTTCTGGCGATCGTCGCGCACGACCTCCTCGATCGACGAGGAGCCCAGCACAAGGCGCAACGACGAATCGAGCACGATGCCGAGTTGCTGGCGCGCATTCAACTCGTTGTTGAGACGCTGATAGAACCTGAGCGGATCAGTGATCCGATACCGCGCGAAGCTGTCGACGACGAGCTGCTTCTTGTCGGCCACCGTCACCGTCTGCGGCTCGTTGTCGATATCCAGAATGCGCTTGTCGAAGAACACCACCTGTTGCAGCACCGGGATCTTCCATTTCAAGCCCGGATCCTGCTCCTTGCGCACGAACTGGCCGAACTGCAGCACCAGGGCCTGTTCGTTCTGGTGCACGATGAACGCCGACAGGTAGAGCGCGACACCGCCGAGCCCGAGGACGACGAGAAGAGTTGCAAGCAGCGAACGCATGATCACTGGCCTCCCTGCTTTTTGCCAAGTTCGTTGAGCGGCAGATAGGGCACCACCCCGCTTCCGCCACCCGATTGATCGAGTATGATCTTGTCGGTACCTCCCAGAACCCGCTCCATCGTCTCCAGGAACATGCGTTTGCGGGTCACTTCCGGTGCCTTCCTGTATTCCTCGAAGACCTTGTCGAAGCGGGCCGCCTGACCCTTGGCTTCGGCCACGGTCTGCTCCTTGTAGGCTTCCGCCGCCTGCAGGATCCGCTCGGCCTCACCGCGCGCTTCCGGCTCGATCTTGTTGGCGTAGGCCTGCGCCTCGTTGACCGCGCGCTGACGGTCCTGCAAGGCCGCGATCACGTCTTCGAACGCGCCGCGCACCGCACCCGGCGGCAGCGCCTGCTGGATCTTGACTTCCTGGACTTTGACGCCCGCCTGATAGGAGTTGAGGATTTCCTGGATCAGTTCCTTGGTCGCCACCTCGATCGGCTCACGCCCCGGCGCCAGGACATCCGACACCTTGCTCTTGCCGATCACTTCGCGCATCGCGCTTTCGGACACGACACGCACCGTCGCGTCGGGATCCTTGATCTTGAACAGATAGTGCTCGGCGTTGTCGATGATCCACAAGACGACGAAATCGATGTCGACGATGTTTTCATCGCCCGTCAGCATCAAGCTCTCTTCCTGCACGTCACGGCTCGCCGCGCTGCCGCGTCCATCAAAGGATCTGAAACCGACCTCGACCTTCTTCTGACGCTGAACCGGTGGCAGGCGCACTTCCTCGATCGGCGAGGGCCAGCGCAGATGCAGGCCCGGCTCCAGTGTCCGATCGACCTTGCCGAACCGCAGCACGATGCCCTTTTCGAACGGGGCCACCGTGAAGGTAAATGCGTAGAAGATGACCGCGGCGAGCGCGCCGAGACCCAACAGGATGATCAAGGGGGTCGGCACGCCAGAGCCGCCGCCGCCGCGCATCACCTGCTTCATGCGGTCCTGGCCGCGCTTGAGAATCTCTTCCAGATCCGGTTGCTGGCCACCACCTGGCCCGCCTTGGTTCTGGCCCCATGGCCCCTGGCCCCAGGGACCGCCGCCGCCGCCGCCCCCGCCGCCGCCGCTTTTCCAGCCGCCACCACCACCGTTCTGATTGTTCCAGGGCATTTCTAATCGGTCTCTCGCGTTGGCGGCTCAGCAGCGACATCGCGCACCGGCCGGGGACGGAAATTCGGGATTAAAGGGGACGCCCGGGCGCCGCGAAGGCACGGCAAAAGACCGCCCGCATCCCCGCAGGCAAGATTGGCAAGCTTATAGGGCAGCCCTGGAAGCCATGCAAACCTCCACCGCTACATTGGTAAGGCTCTGTTCCGGTTCAAGAGTGCGGCCCAGTCCCAGGTCTGCCAGACCCCACGCTTTCCGGGCGCACAACGCCTGCAAACCCTGCTCAGCCGCGTTCGCGATCAACAATTCTCAGGCTGGCCGGATATTGATCCTTGTCACCCTGCGGGATCTCTTCATGCGAGACCAGGCGCCATTCATCTGTGTCGAGAACGGGGAAATAGGTGTCCCCCACCGGCTCGGCATGGATCTCCGTCCAGTAAAGCCGATCCGCATGAGGCAGCACGGCACGGTAGATCTCCGCCCCGCCGATCACTGCGATTTCATCCGCACCGCGCTCTTTCGCACACCGCCGCGCCTCGCCCAGCGCCTCCTCGATCGAATGCACCACGATGGCTCCGGGCGCAGCGAAGTCGCGCGCGCGCGTCATGACGATATTGTCGCGTCCATCGAGCGGCCTCTTTGGCAGCGTGTCCCATGTCCGCCGCCCCATGATGATGGGCTTGCCCATGGTGAGCCGCCGGAACAGCTTCAGATCGCTGGACTGCCGCCAGGGCAGATCGCCATCGTGGCCGATCACCCCGTTCCGGGCGACAGCAACCACGAGCGCGACGAGCGGGCCGGACATATGCATTCCCCTGCTGAAGAAGATTTCAGCCAAACGCGGCCGACGCCTGCGCGGCTCTGCTGA
>CAZDNY010000412.1:0-3608 GCA_964506885.1 uncultured Hyphomicrobiaceae bacterium
TAGATCGGTGCGCGTGCAAGACATACAACGTAACATTTGTCACACGCGTTTGTGTGCCGGCGTGCGTTGCGGAAGATGGGCCTGGTGTGCAAAATCTTGAATTGTCAGGTCGGCTTATTATTTGAAGGTGTCGGACGGGCGAGATGCAACGGAAAACGGGGGTGTGTGCGTTATCTTTGTTCAAGCGGTCGCCAACCCGGCGCAGGGTCGGCCCCGACCGTCACGCGAACTGGTCCATCCGAGTGGCGGAAACGTAACTGATTGTGAGACTGCACGTTTCAAGATTCGAGGGACGAGATGACGACGAAGGCGCTTCCCACGATTGCTTCCGGCTCCGGCGGTCTGTCCCGCTATCTGGAAGAGATCCGTCGCTTTCCCATGCTGGAGCCCGACGAGGAATACATGCTGGCCAAGAGCTGGCAGGAGCACGGCGACACGGATGCCGCGCACAAGCTCGTCACGTCTCATCTCCGTCTCGTGGCCCGCATTGCCATGGGCTATCGCGGCTATGGCCTCCCGATCGGTGAGGTCATTTCCGAAGGCAACGTCGGCCTCATGCAGGCCGTCAAACGTTTCGAGCCCGATAAGGGCTTCCGTCTCGCAACTTATGCGATGTGGTGGATCCGCGCCTCGATCCAGGAATACATCCTGCGCTCGTGGAGCCTCGTGAAGATGGGCACCACTGCGGCTCAGAAAAAACTGTTCTTCAATCTGCGCCGCGTTAAGGGGCAGTTGCAGGCGCTCGAAGAAGGTGACCTCAACCCCGAGCATGTGGAGACGATCGCCAAGAAGCTCGGCGTCAGCGAAGACGAGGTTATTTCGATGAACCGCCGCCTCGGCGGCGACGCCTCGCTCAACGCGCCGATCCGCGCCGAAGCTGAATCGGGCGAGTGGCAGGACTGGCTGGTCGACGACGCTCCCGATCAGGAGGAACTGCTTGCCGAATCCGAGGAACTCGATCGCCGCCGCTCCTACTTGAGCAACGCGCTGTCGACCCTCAACGAGCGCGAGCGTCGCATCTTCGAGGCGCGCCGATTGGCCGAAGACCCCGTGACGCTCGAGGACCTCTCTGTCGAGTTCGGCGTCAGTCGAGAGCGCATTCGCCAGATCGAGGTGCGTGCCTTCGAAAAGATTCAGAAGGCGGTCACGCAGTCGGCTGCTGAAAGCGAGCGGCCGGCAGCTCTTTAGAGCTTGTTCGGCCGAAGCGGACGCGGCTCAGCCTTCATCGACGGCGTGAAGTCGGTTCTGTGTCGAAGGCAAGCACGAAGAGGAATTTCCGCATCCGGTGCCCTGCGCCGTTCCCCCCTCGCAGGTTGGTTCGCCAGTTGAGCGAATTGCCCGGATGCGGATGAAGAAGGCCGGCTAACGCCGGCCTTCGTTGGTTTTGCGCGCTCCACTGGCCGGCGCCGTCTGCCATCTCGCTAAGCCGCCGCAGATGCAACACAAAAAAACCTCGAGGTGTGTCAGACGCGCGTTAAACGAATCACTTAGGATTCAAAATGTGGATGAGGTTACATCCACCGGTCGGGACATCCGGGAGCGAGGCTCCGCGCGATGCCGTGCCGGGTGCGAGCGTCAGGGCAAGAGGATAGGCCCTTGGCGAAATCATCGAGTGTCGGCGGGTGTCGGCACGTCATGAGCAGCAGACGTGTGGCGGAGAGGATGGGGCCGCCCGAGGGACCGTCTGCGGAAGATTGCACCGGCAAGCCCAGAACGCCCATTCGAGACTACCGCTTTCCCTCTTTTTCGATACGGGTTCAAGCGCCGACGGGTTTCACCTGGCCTGTCGTGTTCGCGCGTTGCCTGTGTGGATGAAGAGCTGGCGAAGCGGTCACCACGTGAAGATGGAGTGTGGCCCATGCCAATGCGCCGTCATCCATACAGTGTCCCCGTGTTGCGCGCTGCTTTGAAGCGTTTCCGTGATGGTCTCACAATCGATCCCAACTGGTTTATTTTGCTCTGGCGCCTGAAACCTGCTCACCCCCCAAGTAGGTGCTGACTGAGTGAAGCCGGCGCCGATGTGCGATAGAGCTGCCGGCCACGACAACAAAGGCCGGTCCTTCGGGACCGGCCTTTTACATTGGCTTGGCGCGCACCAAAGCGTGCATGTCACATGGCAGTTCGAGACTTAAAGTGGCAGCCGCGCCAGCTGATGGCCGAAGTAGTTGTCGACCGCCTCAGTAATCGATCCAGCAACCTTCTGACGCCAGGAATCCGAATTGAGAAGCGCCGCATCCTTGCGGTTGGAAACGTACGCCAGTTCGATCAGAACCGAAGGAAACTGCGCCGTCTTCAACACACGGAACGCGGCCTGCTTGTCGGGATCGTTGCGCATGTTCGTCGACGTGCTCATCTGCGCGACCACTGATCGCGCAAAAATGCTCGTGCGCTGCTGGGTGACGTTGACCTCGCGCCGGGCCAGATCCGCAAGGATGCCCTTCACCGCACTGACATCACCGTCGGCACCTTTCACCGACTTGATTTCGTCCTTGCTCAACACCTGCTCGGCAACATCGCGCGAGGTGGAGCGCTTCAGACGCTCTGCCACACCGTCCCGCAGCGTGTAGATCGTCGCGCCGCGCGCCCGGCTCGTAGCGTAGTCGGCATGCACTGCAATGAACAGGCTGGCGTTGTGCCGCTCGGCGAACGCCCGGCGCGCATCGAGTTCGACGAAAACGTCGGTCTCGCGCGTCATCATGATCTTGTAGCGCCCGGTGGCCTCGAGCTTTTCCTTTAGCACCTTGGAGAAGGCAAGCACGACGTTCTTCTCGACCGTCCCATATTTGGTGGCACCCGAGTCGTGTCCGCCATGGCCCGGATCGATCACGATGATCGGCTTGAAAGCGCGCGCAGCGCGATGGTTGGGCGTCTCGGCCGGTCGCGGCAACGGCGGCTGGAAACCGAGCTTGGAGGGCGGCACGTCGAGTGCGGCGGTCCGCGTCGCCTTGAGGGCCGCCGATACCGGCGCGATGTCGAGCGCGAGCTGATACCCGCCGTTTGCCGCCTTGGTGAGTTTCTGGTGCTCGACCACGACCGGCGCCGTCACCTCGATGATGACGCGCTGGCGGCCGGGGGCTGAAATGCCGCCGCGGAAGGATTTGATGAGACCGATCGGTGCATCGCCGATCACGGTAGGCAGGTCGAGGGTCGTATCGCCCAGTTCGACGATTACCCGGTTCGGATTGGACAGCGCGAAGATCGAATAGCCGACGCGCTTGTCGAGTCCGATGACGAAACGCGTTCGCTTCGCCGTCGCCTCAAGCGTGCCATCGGTGGTGACACCGGATTGGGCGTGCAGAGCTGCCGGCGGCTCGTGTGCAGGCACCGCCGCAGCCAGTGTCTGGGCCATGGCGGAGCCGCCGCCAGAAGCGCCGGCAATCATCAAGATCGGCAGAAAAACAGGCAGGCGCACGCCAATAAGGCGCGGCAAGACCTTCATAACCCTCACGTTCGACCCCCGTCTTACGCAATACGGTCCGCTCTCGCGGGACACGGGAACGATGCGCTGCGATGATGGCCGTTTCCGGGTCATCCTCAGGCGTTGTTAAGGTTATCGCCTTGGAAACGTAAATATTCTGCTAAGAAACAACTTAGACGTGCAGGCATCT
>CAZDNY010000413.1:0-3606 GCA_964506885.1 uncultured Hyphomicrobiaceae bacterium
ATTTCTCGCGCGATATCGGCCTGCGTGGGCAGCTTCAGCAACTCGGCGCGGTAGGCGGCCTCCAGGGCCGGGTTGGCAATGGCAAGCCCGAGCGCCTTGGCATAGCTGGTGCCGCGGCCTGTCCGCTTGCCGTTCTTGAGTGCCTTGACGATGTGAATGAGTGTGCGCGTCGCATACGTGTTGGCGGCCTGCCAGCGGTTGAACAGGTCGCTGTCGTTGGCCATCAGGAATTCGAGATCACGGTCCGGGATATCGAGCACGAGTTTGACGGGCGCGGAGAAGCCCCGCAACAGCGATGGCACGGGCCGCGACGGCACGTCGACGAAGCGGAAGGTTTCGGATCGCTTCGTGACGTGAACGACACCGTCGGCGATCTGCTGGCCGGTTTCGCTGATCAGGTCGATATCCTCGCCGTTGGCGCCGATGAGGCCGAGGCGAATGGGGATGTGCAGCGGCTTCTTGCGTGGCTCGGTTGCGGTCGGGCTCAGAACCTGTTCGACCTTCAATTCCGCGGTCTTCTTCGATTTGTCGTAGCGCAACGCGCAGACGAGTTCGGGCGTGCCGGACTGTTCGTACCAGGTCATGAACTGGCTCAAATCGCGGCCGCTGGCTTCGGCGAAGCAGGCAATGAAATCCTCCACTGTCGCCGCATCGCCGTCGTGGCGATCAAAATAGAGATCCATGCCGGCGCGGAAGTCTTCGTCGCCCAGAATGGTGTGGAGCATGCGGACCAATTCCGCGCCCTTCTCGTAGACCGTCGCGGTATAGAAGTTGTTGATCTCGATGTAGGAGGAGGGGCGCACGGGATGGGCCAGCGGACCGGCGTCCTCGGGAAACTGGTGGGTCCGGAGCTGGCGCACGTCGGTGATGCGCTGCACGGTCTGGGACCGCTCGTCCCCGGAGAACTCCTGGTCGCGATAGACCGTCAACCCCTCTTTCAGGCACAGCTGGAACCAGTCGCGGCAGGTGATGCGATTGCCGGTCCAGTTGTGAAAATACTCGTGCGCGACGACGCTTTCGATGGCCTCGAAGATGGTATCCGTGGCGGTCTCGGGCGAGGCCAGGATCAGGCGGTCGTTGAAGATGTTGAGGCCCTTGTTCTCCATCGCGCCCATGTTGAAATCGGAAACCGCGACGATGTTGAAAACATCCAGGTCGTATTCTCGGCCGAAGCGCTTTTCATCCCACTTCATGGAGCGCTTCAGGGCGTCCATCGCCCAGGCTGCGCGGTCTTCCTTGCCGTGCTCAACATAGATCGCCAGGTCGACCTTGCGGCCGGACATGGTCTTGAAGGTCGAGGCAATGGACGACAGGTTGCCGCCGACCAGGGCAAACAGATAGCAGGGCTTGGGGTGGGGGTCGCGCCAGATGGCGTAATGACGCTTGCCGCGCTGGAGCGTTCCGCGCTCGACGAGATTGCCGTTGGAAAGGAGCACGGGCGCCTCGTCAGCATCGGCTTCGATGCGCACGGTGTACTTGGATAGGACGTCCGGGCGGTCGAGAAAGAAGGTGATGCGGCGAAAGCCGTGGGCTTCGCACTGGGTGCAGTAGATCCCGCGAGACCGGTAAAGCCCCTGCAGCGCCTTGTTGGCGTCGGGGTCGATGTAGTTGACGATCTCGAGGCGGAACGGTCCCGACGGCGGCGCCTTCAGCGTCAGGCCCACGTCCGAAAGGTCGTAGTCGGTCTTGAGCTTCAGATCTCGTCCGTCGAGGCGAATCTGGTCGAGTTCGAGGTGTTCTCCGTCGAGGCGCAGGGCGCCAGGCGACTTCACGGCCGGGTTCGGGCGAATGTCGAGGCGTGCCCTGACGCGGGAGCGGTTCGGCTCCAGCCGGACGTCGAGGTCGACCTTGTCGATCAGGTAGCCGGGCGGCCGGTAATCCTTCAGGCGAATAGGGCGTGGCGTGTCGGTCTTCATCGTCAATTCACAGATCTCACGGGGGTGGTCGAGGGGACCCGCCTGAAAGCGGGGCGCTGCTCGGGCCATCTCGATGTCGCTCCTAGCACATATTCCCCGGTTGAGACGCCTGCAATCGGTGGGGGGGGCGCAGATCAGAGTAAACTGTGGCTGTGCGCCCCATGAGAAAGTCCTCGGCGTACGTGGCATCCGGTGCGGGGTTGTCGGCGGGGACTGCGATCTCTAGATCAAGATGGCAACAGAGCATGCACCGTGACGCCCCGGCTCGCGCCGGCGCGGTGGCAGAGTGGACAAGCATGGCGCGCGCATCACGGTGCAGAGGTTCCACGTGACGTGTGCGCGTTTCGTCGATGGGAGAGAAAATGGCTGGGGCAGGCTCGGACCCGGGTTTCGTTTTCGACAACAGCTACCAGCGTTTGCCGGACCGCTTTTATGCGCGGCTCGATCCCACGCCGGTCAAGGCACCGCAGCTCATCAAGATCAACACCGCTCTGGCGGAGTTGCTTGGGATCGATGCGGCGGCGCTTGCAACAAGCGAAGGCGTTGAGATGCTGGCCGGCAACCGGGTTCCTGCGGGCGCGCAACCGATTGCGATGGCCTATGCGGGACACCAGTTCGGCGGCTTCGTCCCGCAACTGGGCGACGGGCGTGCGATCCTTCTCGGCGAGGTGGTTGGTCGCGACATGATCCGCCGCGACATCCAGCTCAAGGGGTCCGGCCCTACTCCGTACTCGCGGCGCGGGGACGGGCGTGCGGCGCTCGGCCCGGTGATCAGGGAATACATCGTCAGTGAAGCCATGGCGGCGCTGGGCATCGAGACGACCCGGGCGCTGGCGGCGGTCACGACTGGAGACTACGTGTTTCGCGAAACGCCGCTGCCGGGTGCCGTCCTGACCCGTGTTGCGCGCAGCCACATCCGAGTTGGCACATTCCAGTTTTTTGCCGCGCGCGATGACATCGAGGGGTTGCGTCTGCTTGCCGATCATGTGATCGACCGGCTTTATCCGGACCTGAAGCAGGCCGAGCAGCCATATCTGGCGCTCATCGAAACGGTTGCCGAGCGGCAGGCCAGGTTGATTGCATCGTGGCTGCTCGTCGGGTTCATCCATGGCGTGATGAACACCGACAACATGTCGATCGCTGGTGAGACGATCGACTACGGCCCGTGTGCGTTCATGGACGCCTTCGACCCGGCGACCGTGTTCAGCTCGATCGATCAGAACGGACGGTATGCATACGGAAACCAGCCATCGATTGCCCAGTGGAACCTCGCCCGCTTCGCGGAGACGCTTCTGCCACTGATCGATGAGCGCCAGGAAGCGGCGATCGCGGCGGCAACGGGTGTGCTCGATCGGTTCCCGGAATGGTTCACGGCCAACTACAGCGCAGGCTTAAGGGCGAAATTCGGGTTGCAGACGGGGCAGGAGCGCGACGGCGCGCTGATGACGCAGTTCCTGGGCCTGATGCGCACGGCGGGAGCCGACTTCACGCTGAGCTTCCGCAGGCTTGCCGATGTGGTGCGCGAGGAGGACGATACGTTTGCGCTGCGCGGCCTGTTCAAGGGTCATGAAGACGAGCTTGCGACGTGGCTTGCCGCGTGGCGCGCACGACTGGCCGAGGAGGTTGCGGACGCGGACGAGATCCGCCAGCGCCTGCGCAGCGTCAATCCGCTTTATATTCCGCGCAATCA
>CAZDNY010000414.1:0-3594 GCA_964506885.1 uncultured Hyphomicrobiaceae bacterium
GCCGCGGGTCCCGCCCCCGTCCGCCGGCGTCGCAGCGATGTCGAGCGCGCCGGCCGTATGGTCTGAGCGGGCCGCGCTTGTGGGTTTGGCCCAAGGGCCACATGACAACCGCCGCGCCGGCTGTTCCAATCCCTGGCAAGAGAATCACGGTCGCCAATCGGCGGAGGCGGCTTACGCATTTGGTACTGGGTGCGTCCGAATTGGCCCATTGCAGAAGATAGCCCACGGCTGGTACACGCAACCCAATGGTCATGCGGGTCTTGCGGCTCGCACTGTTAACGGGATGGGAAACCGTCGTGACTAGACTGGGGACAACGCCACGCGAGGTGGCGGGAAACGACAGCGAGGATCCGGCGATGCCCGGAGCCAAGAAAGTTCTCGTCAAGACGTTCGGCTGCCAGATGAACGTCTATGATTCCGAGCGCATGACGGAGTCGCTCAAGACCTACGGGTATTCCCAGACGGATACGGCCGAGGACGCGGATCTCGTCATCCTCAACACCTGCCACATCCGCGAGAAGGCAGCCGAGAAGGTCTATTCCGAGCTCGGCCGCCTGCGTCAATTGAAGGACGAGCGCCGCCTTGCCGGACGCGACACGCAGGTCGCCGTGACCGGCTGCGTCGCCCAGGCGGAGGGCGCCGAGATCGTCGCCCGCGCGCCGGTGGTCGATCTTGTCGTCGGCCCGCAAAGCTATCACCGCCTGCCCGAACTGCTTTATCGCGCCCGCGCCGAATCGCGCGCACTCGTCGAGACGAGCTTTCCCGAAGAGGACAAGTTCCACCAGTTGCCGCGCCGCGCCCGTACCCACGCCGCCAGCGCCTTCCTCACCGTCCAGGAAGGTTGCGACAAGTTCTGCACGTTCTGCGTCGTACCCTACACGCGCGGCGTCGAGTATTCGCGATCAGTCGCGGCGATCGTCGAGGAGGCAAGTGCACTCGTCGAAGCCGGCGCCTCCGAGATCACGCTTCTCGGCCAGAACGTCAACGCCTACCATGGCGAGGGCGAAACCGGCGGCACAGCATCGCTGGCCGCGCTTATCAGGCGCCTGGCCCGCATCGAGGGCCTTGAGCGCCTGCGCTACACGACCAGCCATCCGCGCGACATGAGCGACGACCTGATCGAGGTGCACGCCACCGAGAAGAAGCTGATGCCCTATCTGCATCTGCCCTTCCAGGCCGGCTCCGACCGCGTTCTGGCCGCCATGAACCGCAAGCATACCGCGGCCGAGTACATCGATCTCGTCGCCAAGATCCGCAAGGCGCGCCCTGATCTGGCGCTGTCGACCGATATCATCGTCGGCTTCCCTGGCGAGACCGACGCCGATTTCGAAGCGACGCTTGGCGTTGTCGAGGAGGTGGGTTTCGCCCAGGCCTACTCGTTCAAGTACTCGCCCCGTCCGGGCACGCCCGCCGCCAAGATCGACGCCCAGGTGCCTGAAACGGTCAAGATCGAGCGTCTGCATCGCCTGCAAAAGCTCCTGGACGGCCAGCAAACGCGGTTCAACGCAGCCTGCGTCGGGCGCACGTTCCCCGTGCTATTCGATCGCTCCGGACGCCGCGAGGGGCAGCTCGTCGGCCGTTCGCCGTACCTGCAGCCGGTACACGCGTTCGCAACGCCGGAGCTGCTGGGCCGCATCGTGCCTGTGGAAATCCTCGGCGCCGGCCCCAACAGTCTTTCGGGCGTCGTGCAGGCCGCATAGACCCGAGCCGGTTAAGACACCCAGGTATCCCAGGAAAGCCCTGGACAATCTGCAGTGACGGCTCGATGATCCACTGATAGACGGCGCCCCGCAGCCCAGTAACGAAGACGTTCAGGCAGCAGAGCAACGTACGTGGGCGCTCATTTTGCGGGCGGCAATGGAGAACGGGATTTGACAGGCATCCGCGGGCAATCCGCTCCGGGACAGCGCCGTGGCGCCAGGCCCCAGACCGACAAGTCGCGCATCGTCGTGCCGTTCGAAGACAATCGCCTCCTGTCCAATCTGCTCGGCGAGTACGATTCCAACCTCGCCCTGCTCGAGGACCGCCTCGGCATTGAGGCGCACGCCCATGGCAACGTCATCATCCTCACCGGCTCCGACACCAACTGCCAGATCGCGCGTGAGGTCTTGGAGGAACTCTATAAGCGTGCCGGCCGCGGCGAGCCGATCGGTCCGGGCGATTTCGACGGTCACATCCGTCACAAGCGCCAGGAGGTGCCGGCGGGCGAGGCGGGCGGTCAGGGCCAGGTCGCAACGCGCCGCCGCGTCATCAAGGCGCGCACCCCGACCCAGAGCGTCTACATGCGCGCCATCGAGAACACCGATCTCGTCTTCGGCATCGGCCCGGCGGGCACCGGCAAGACCTACCTCGCGGTGGCCTTTGCCGCGCATTTCCTCGAGCGCGGTGTCGTCGAACGCATCATTCTTTCGCGACCCGCGGTGGAGGCTGGCGAGCGCCTCGGCTTCCTTCCCGGCGACATGCGCGAAAAAGTCGATCCCTACCTGCGCCCGCTTTACGACGCGCTTTATGATGTTCTGCCGCCCGAGAAAGTTGAGCGCGACATCGAGACCGGGGTCATCGAGATCGCGCCGCTGGCCTTCATGCGCGGTCGCACACTGGCCAACGCCTTCGTCATCCTCGACGAGGCGCAAAACACCACCAGCATGCAGATGAAGATGTTCCTTACCCGGTTGGGCGAAAACGCCAAGATGGTCGTCACGGGCGATCCGAGCCAGATCGACCTGCCGCCCGGTGTCAGCTCCGGTCTGGTCGAGGCCGAGCGTTTGTTGAACGGCGTCGAGGGGATCGAGGCGATCCGGTTTTCCGCTGGCGATGTGGTGCGCCGCGATCTGGTCGCCCGCATCGTCGAGGCCTACGACAAGGGGGCACCGGACAAGTGAACGCCGAGTCCTCGCCCAGCAGGGCGCAAAAGCCCGCGCCCGAGGCCGGATCCGCCCCGGCCTCGCAGGGCGAGCCTGCGGACCCCGAGCCGCGACAATCGCGCGCACCCACGCTGCTCATCGAGATCGTCGAGGATGCCGGGGACTGGTCGTTATTCGGCAATGAGGACGCGCGCCATGCGATCATCGCTGAGGCCGGCCGCGCGGTGGCCTGTGCTGACGCTCCCGCCAGCCGCCTGCCGTGCTCGCCGGCAGGCGCGGTGGCGGTCGTCGCGCTGTCCGACGACGAACAGGTCGCGGCTCTCAATACGCAGTACCGCGGCAAGGCCAAGCCGACCAACGTGCTTTCGTTTCCCGCCGGCGCGAGCCCTGCAACAGCAGACGATGCGCAGCCCCTGGCGCTGGGCGACATCGTCCTGGCGGTGGAGACAATCGCAGCCGAGGCCGCCGACCTGGGGATTGCACCACAAGACCACCTACGCCATTTGATCGTCCACGGCTTGCTGCATTTGCTGGGCTACGATCATGTCGACCCCGTCGAGGCCGGCGAGATGGAGGCACTCGAAACCCGCATTCTGGCCGCAATCGGCGTCGCCGACCCCTACGCGGGATCGACGCCCATCGATGCGCAGGACGGATGATTCCAGCCGGTATGCGCAACCTTTGTCCCAACCCTACCAAATTCGAGCCCACCAGATTCGAGCCATGAGTA
>CAZDNY010000415.1:0-3564 GCA_964506885.1 uncultured Hyphomicrobiaceae bacterium
ATTGCGATCCCGGTAGACCCGTCCCGGCTCCAGCAGGTGCTGCTCAACCTGCTCAACAACGCCATCGACGCGATCATCGAGAAAAGCGGCAGCACGGGCGGTTTGATCCGCGTCAGCGTGCGCGATGACGGCATTGGGCATGCCCTTCTCGCGGATGAGCGCGGTCAGCGCACGCGTGTCGATGCCGGCGATGGCGATGATGCCGCGCGCCTTCAGCCAGTCGTTGAAATGTTCCGCAGCGCGATAATTGGACGGATCGGTGATCGCGGCCCGCAAGACAGCGCCGCGCACGCCCGACCGGGCGGCCAGATTGGATGTTTCGGTATCCTCGGCATTGGTGCCGATGTTACCGATGTGAGGGAACGTGAACGTGACGATCTGGCCGGCGTAGGACGGATCGGTGAGAATTTCCTGATAGCCCGTCATGGCGGTGTTGAAGCAGACCTCGCCGACCGCGGCCCCGGTGGCACCAAGCCCCATGCCCTCGATCACGGTGCCGTCGGCGAGCACCAGTCGCGCCGTTGTCACCAGCTCCGACCAGGGGGGCGGGGCTGCTCGGGTCGCAGTGTCAGTCATGTCGGCTCCAGGGTCGTGTGCGCTGCATCCGGATATGGGAACGGCAGGGCGGATTTTGAGCCCTTGCCCGGGCACAATCGGCGCGGACCCTAGAAGAACCGGCAAGACCGGTCAATCGTGCAAGGGCGCCGGACAAGGGCTTTGGAGGACTTTGAACACAGCCTGTTGATGCGGGCGCCCGAGACGACTAAACCAGTCGCCCAGTTGCCCGTCGGCAGCGCGCGGCCCGGGGCGTGCCGTCGACCCGCCTCGGTCCGCAAACGGCAAGGAGTTCTACCCATGCGCGAACGCATCCAAACGGCCACCAAAGAGGCGATGAAATCGGGCGACAAGCGCCGTCTTTCGACGCTGCGCCTGGTGACGGCAGCCATCAAGGATCGCGATATCGCCGCGCGTGTCGACGACAAGGGGCAATCGACCGGCAAGGACCGCGTAGACGACAGCGAGATTCTGGCGTTGCTGCAAAAGATGATCAAGCAGCGCCGTGAATCGGTGGAAATCTACACCCAGGGCGGGCGTCAGGAGCTGGCCGACCAGGAAGCGGCCGAGATCGCCATCATCGAGGAATTCCTGCCGCAGCAGATGAGCGAGGACGAAATCCGTGCCGCCGCCCGGGCCGTGGTCGAGGAACTGGGGGCCAGCGGGCTGAAGGACATGGGCCGCGTGATGGGGGCGCTGAAGGCCAAGTATACCGGGCAGATGGACTTCTCGAAGGCGTCGGCGATGGTCAAGGACGCGCTGAAATAGGCCCCTTGGCTCAGCACGCTTGGGACACGGCAAACCATCCGCTAACGTATTTTTCACCGATCGGCGCCAATTTATTCCTTTGTCGGATTTTCCGCCAGGGTTTCATTCCATGCGCCATTATTTTTTGGCCCTGTTCAGCCCGTCCGGCCGTATTTCCCGCGGTGCGCTCATCGCGCTGGGCCTGCCGCTGCTGGTACTGGCGGCCTATGCCCGCTTCCATCTCGAGATGCGGTTGCAAGAGGGCCACCCGGTCCAAGACTGGTGGTACGCGCTCATTCTGGTGCTGCTGTGGTCGCAGTTCTGTCTGGTGGCGCGGGTCCTCCAGAACAGCGAGGTGCCGGGGATCGTGGCGCTGCCGCTGTTCGCGCTCGTCGCGTTCGATTTCCTGCTGGTGCTCGATCCCAGCGTTCTTGGCACATCGGGCGAAGACTTCGAGGCGAACTATGAAATCCTGGATCAGGCGATCCGCTCGAGCGTGTACCTCGTACGCGGCGCGGTGATCTGGGGGATCATCAACGGCGAGAGCGACGGTGACAACGCCTATGGCCCGCCGTTCGGCACCGAATCGACGGGCGAGCGCAGTGCCAAGCATCAGCGCATTCGCGAGCGTGTGCGGTCGCAATACCGGGCGACTGGCAGCGCAGATCCCCTCGCCCGGCTGTCGTCGCTCGAGCGCGGCGGCCAGACGACGTCCAGCTACGACGATCACTCGGGCGGGTCCGGCGGTTCGAAGCTCGGGTTCAACAGGCCGTCACGGCGGAGCGGGTTCGGGCAGCGCTGACTTGTGATCGGCGCGCATTCAGGGCAGGCTGACGGCCCACTCCGCAAGCCTTCCGCTGAAAACAAGCCCAGCCCATGCCGCCGCCATTCCGCCCACTGTCACTCGGCGCATTCGCCCAGGAGGTCGCTACGTTCGCGTGGACGCGACCAGTTTTTCGCGTCGACATGCATCACACCTGGTATCCCGCGCACGCCGACTGGAAAGGGCTTCAAAGTGTCGAGGGCATGCATGTCTTCCACACCCGCGACCGCGGCTTCGACGACATCGCCCAGCATGTCTCTATTGCGCCCGACGGCGTGATCTGGACCGGACGTGACTGGAACAAGGCTCCCGCCAGCGTCGGGTGCAACATGAACGCGCAGGCCTTCATGTTCGAGACAGTCGGCAACTTCGACGAGGGCTTCGACCGGCTGGAGGGGGCGCAATTCGATGCCGTCGTAGGCGTGATCGAGACGGTGCAGCGGCACTTCCGGCTGCCGGTGCAGGCGCTGCTGTTCCATCGCGAGGTGCCGCAGACTAAAAAGACGTGTCCTGGGACGGCGATCGACAAATTCGACATCCTGTCGGCATTGGCAGCACGGCGGCGGGCGCAGGCGCTCAGCGCAGCAGCGAGCCCAAGAGCAGGCGGAACGGCAGCTTGATGAGCGCCGTCACCAGTCCCATCACGATCAGAAAGCCAAGGATGGCTTCAGGCACGCCGGTTTCGCTGCGTGGTGCGCGTATGAGTTTCAATAGGCCGCGGCCCAGCGCATAGAAGAGCAGGGCCCCCACCCGGACCGCGCCACCGGCCAAACGCCGCAAGGTGCGGACAGGAACGCGGCTCAGAATTTCAGCGGCGATATTGGCGGCGGCTTCAGCAGGGGCGGACATGGCGGGCTCACAAGTTGTCGATCCATGTCTGTTGGTCGCGCGGCCATTCCTTGCGGTTCAACGGCATCGTGCTTCGCCTGAACCGCGCCAGATCGCCCTGTGGATTACGGGTATTGGCGGCCATGAGAACAGGATGTGAACCTAAGGGCGCGGCGAATCGCTTAACGGTGAGGGCGGTTTGGCGCGAGGCTGCGGGCGGCGCGCGTCGCCCGTTCAGCCCTCACACAGCCCAAGTCATGCGACGCAAAAGGTCTTCATGCGCTTTTCACCGCAACTGCTGGACGAGATCCGCGCCCGCCTGCCGGTGAGCGCCGTCGTCTCGCGCAAGGTGGCGCTGAAGAAGAAGGGCCGCGAGTTCGTCGGGCTGTCGCCGTTCAAGTCAGAGAAGACGCCGTCGTTCTTCGTCAACGACCAAAAAGGCTTCTACCACTGTTTCGCCTCCGGCGAGCATGGCGACATCTTCAAGTTCGTCATGGTGACCGAGGGCCTGACGTTCCCCGAGGCGGTCGAACGGCTGGCGGAGGAAGCGGGCGTCACCCTGCCCAAGCGCGCCGAGCCGACCCAGGTGGAGGTGGAGCGCGAAGATGAGC
>CAZDNY010000416.1:0-3562 GCA_964506885.1 uncultured Hyphomicrobiaceae bacterium
TCTGAATGCAGCACGAAGCCACGGCCGGTTTCGACCGGCCCACCCTTGAGCACCGTGAGGCCGACACCGCCCAACACATAGGCCGAACCATCGACGCCGACGTAGCGGCGGAACAGGTCGTCGGACGCCTTCAGACTGTAGATCAGAAATAGCGTGCGCGAGCCTTCCGCTCCGAAATCGTAACCGAGCGAGGGCCCGTGCCAATAGACCTTGCGCTGCTCGCCCGCGCGCATGAAGAGCTTGCCTTTGCCGTAGCGCGCTCCAGCCAGGAATGCGCCGCCGCCTTCGCTCCCCAGAACATAGGCACTCGGCCGGCCGTAGTTGGAGAACGCGTATTCGATGACGCTGGCGAGGTTGGTCGATATCGTGCCGAAAAAGCCGCGCGTGGCGGCCTTGATCTCGTCGATCGAATAGCCCGGCTCGCCAGCGCCGCCGGCCGCTGATGGCGGGGCGGCGAGCGCAACCGGTCCATCGCGCGTTTCATCCGCGCGCAGCGCGGGAGCGCGTTGGGTTGCCGCGTCCCACGAACCACCCGCCGGCTGCTGCGGCGGCGGTGGTACAGCTTGGCGCGCACTTTCCGTCTCACCGCTGCCGTTCCGCGCGCCAGCCGGTTTGCCGCCCCCGGGCGCGCGCGGGTCCGCCTTGGGCGGCGTTGTCCGCGCGGCCGATGACCCGCTGTCGGCCGTGGATGTTCGGGCCAGCGCGGCCTCGATGCTGGCCATCGTCAGCCGCGTCTTCTCGCGCATGGTGGCGAGCAGGTCGCGCCCGGCCTGCTGCAGTTCCGGCAGCTTTGCGCAATCGAGTGATTTTTCGTCGACTTCGCCGAGGCTGTCGATCTTGGTGAGCAGCTCGTTGGCCTGCATGTCGAGTTCGGCGATCCGGTCGGTGTGCAGGTATTCGATCGCCTTGGCCTCGAGCGTCTGGTCGCTCCAGCCGCGCTTCTGCTGCAGATCCTTGAGCGCCGCCGCGACCTTGGGCGCATTTTCCGCGTTGAACGCGCGCAGTTGCGCACCGGCAAGATCGACGGCCTTGGCAAAATCGTCGGCACGGCACGATTGGGCCGCCGCTTCCGGAGCGAAGCCCCCGACGACCAGCGGCAAGCCGACGAAGGCGGCGAGGACGAGCCCGGCCAGCGCCGCACGGGCGCTATGGCGGTGCAAATGGCCGCGCCGGTGGATCAGACAGGTCATTGCGCAACGGATTCCTTGTTCGGGCTGCCGCGAGAGCACGGATCAGCGTAACGCACGGACATTGCGTATGGTTCATGCCTGCGGGCGCATTGCGGCGCCACCGTGGCCACAGGCCATCGTGCAAGCGGTCGCCGGAGGCCCTGGCCCCGATAGGGCGCAATGGCCGGCATGGCGCTGCCAGCCGCCCGTGCGCAGCCGCTCCTAAAGCATTGGATTTCGGTAGGTTTGAATAAAAAATCGCGCCTGTTACGCTCGGAACAGCGCGGCCTCGGGGGTGGGCCTAGTGTCAGGGGCATCAGATGAACGGCCACGACGGCCACACCCTAGACCCACACAAGCCCCCGATGGAGGACGCCATGACCACCAACAAGCTCATCAAGTCGATCTTCGCAGTCACCCTGACGCTGGGCGTTGCAGCATCCACGATGCTCATCGCCGACACCGCTGAAGCCAAGCGCGGCGGCAAGGGCTACTACGTCCAGCAGTATGATCTCGATCGCCCCCTGCACGGCTACGAGGGCCACACCTGGCGCGGTTACTACTGCTCCTACAAGCGCCTGCCCAAGCGTGTGTGCAAGTGGAACGGCCACACCGAGAAGTGCAAGGTCGTCGGCTGGACCCTCGAGCAGTCCTGCCAGTAACGCCAAGATCAACGAAATCAGGAACATTGAACATCGAACACGGCCCCGGGACTGAGGACCCGGGGCCATTTCCTATTGATGTATCTTGACCCGCGCCGTTCGTCCTAAGGCCTATGGCCAAGCGACAATCTGCGATGTGCTGTGGATACTTGAAACCGCATATATTCTCGTGGCGATGCCGCGCATGCAAAGGGCGCCAGACATGACCATCGAGGACTTTCTCGAACAGTCGCTGACCTGCAGGACTGTTGACGAACTCGGTGCCCTGTTCGTTCGCGCGATCGCCGCAGCGGGATATCAGAACATGACGTTCGCCCGCGTCGATCATGAAGGCTTCATCGAAATTCCCTTCCTGCACACGCCTGAACCGTTCGTGCCCGCCTACATCGAGGCCGGATGTGCCCGCTCTGATGCGGTGCTGAGACAGGCCGCAGTTTCCAGTCAGCCGTTCTACTGGGCCGATATCTCGGCAACACGAGAACTGTCGCGCGGGGAGCAACGCACCTTCTCCGTTTCCCGCGACGTTGGCGTGCATTCGGGACTGTCGATACCGTTTCACGGCCCGGGAGGTGTCATTGACCTGATCGGCGTCAGCCTGCGAGATAGCGAGACGCAGGACCGCGCCTTAACCGGCCGGATCGTTGCCGTCGCCTCGATCTTTCGATGGCGCTATTGGCAGCTTCAGAACGAAGTCCAGGCGGCACCGGCTGCCGCTGCGCCGGGCCAGCACGTCGGCGGCCCACCGGACATGACGCATGCGCATTGCCGCGCGCTGGTGTTGATTGATCTGGCCGAGCATCGCCGGCGCATCGGGCTGACCGAGATGAGCCGGACGTTACCCCGCTATGTCGCCGAAGCCGATCTCGCGCAACTGCTGAGCTGGGGCTATGTGGTGGAAGTCCCCGACGACAATCGGTTTGTCTATCACTATACGCCGTCGTTGCTCGGCAGGCGTCACATTGAAACCTGCCTTCATGCACAAATGACTCGCCGCATGGCCTGGTCGGTCGACGTGCCGCGCCACGAGCGAACCGAAGACGGCAGCTGAAACCGCAAAATCAATTGCCGAAGACGGTCGACCCCATCGGCGTGAAACCCGATCTAGCGCCGCTCGTTGTCGCGCTGCCAATAAAGGAAGGCGATCGTCACCATAGCCGTGAGCACGATCGTACCCAGGATGTCGGAGCGGCGGATGAAGGCGTACCAGACATCGAAACCCTGCGTGAAACCGCTGCGCGCGGTGAGCACGTTGTTCAGCATCAAAATGACGAAGGCCGCAAGCGCAGTCAGGGCCGAACTCATCACCAGTTGAAGGGCACGTTTGGTCAGCCGCGTGACGGAAAACGAGTTGCGCCCGATCGCGAGTTGGGTCCGATCCGACATGGTGCGAGCCTCCAGCGGTTGCGAAGCAGGACGGATGTTGAAGGACTAACCGATTCCCCGTGGCAAGACGAAGGCCGCAGGGCCATTATCGCCGGTGCATCGCACGCCGGCGCGACCCGGGTCGGGCACGCCACCCGATCGGCAGATGTGGCATTTGTGTTTCATCAGTGCTCATTCCGTCTCGGGAGCGGCAAGAAAAAGTCGCTTGTGTTCAGGGGGTTACAGTTTCGAACTGTCTGAAAGGTCGGGTTGGAAACGTGATTTGGGTTGTCTATAGTGCGCTTGGGGAAAAGAGGCGGCGGGCAGGTTGGCGACAGCCAAGCCCGCAGATCACTGTTGTGTGCCGAA
>CAZDNY010000417.1:0-3558 GCA_964506885.1 uncultured Hyphomicrobiaceae bacterium
CGTCTTCTCGGCCATTATCGCTGAACGCCGCTTTCTGACACACCTGGAGCCGCCGCCGCTCGAGAAGACCGACGCCTTCATCACGCGCGCGCTCGAGAAGGGTTGGATCTTTCTGATTGCGCTGGCCGATGAAAAGGTCGTCGGCTGGTGCGACATCATTCCGAAGTCCCAGCCCATGTTCGCTCATTGCGGCGTGCTTGGCATGGGCCTGCTCGCGTCCGTGCGCGGCAAGGGGATCGGCACACAACTCCTGAAGGCAGCACTCGGCGAGGCCGACGGCAAAGGCCTCACCCGCATCGAACTGACCGTCTTCACCGATAACGCTCCAGCCATCGACCTTTATGAAAAGTCCGGCTTCGTCATCGAGGGTGAGTTGCGCAACGATGCCCTGGTCGACGGCGTCTACCGCAACGCCACCATCATGGCGCGGATCAAGAGCGGCTGAGGACGTCATGGCGTCTTTCGCTTGCCAAGCCGTACCGTTGCCCCCATCTTCCCGGCCATGCTGACCCTGCTTCTGCTCCGCCACGCCAAATCGAGCTGGGACGACCTGACGCTCGACGACTTCGACCGGCCGCTCAACAAGCGCGGGACGAAGGCGGCGCCGTTGATCGGCCAGCACCTCGTCAAGAACGCGCTGATCCCCGACCTCGTGCTGTGCTCGACGGCGGTGCGCACGCGCGCCACGCTGACCCTCGTCATGAACGAGTTCAAGGATGCCACGCCCAGCGTCATCTATGACGAAGCGCTCTACCTTGCCGATGCCGAAACGCTGCTGGAGAAGATCCGCGCCATCAAGGGCTACCCGGCAGTCGTGATGGTTGTCGGCCACAACCCCGGCCTGCATGCGATCGCGCTGGAACTCATACGGAGCGGGCCGCGCGAGCCGCTGCGCACGCTAGCGATGCAGTTCCCGACCGCGGCGCTGGCGCACATCACGTTCGAGGCGGAGCGATGGTCGCGGATCGCGCCTGCAACCGGCGAGCTCGTCGATTTCGTGCTGCCGCGCAAGCTCTCGTGAGGCCGCCCGCCAAGGGCGGCGGGAGGGGCTCGAAATCCGGCAGGCTTGACGCCCCCCGCCCTGGTCCCTACACCCATTTTCCGGCCTGAAGCGATCCTGCACGGCCGCCGTCCGACGGCTTCGAAGCGAAAGTCCGCCCGCCATGCTGATCCTGATCGATAACTATGACAGCTTCACCTACAATCTGGTCCACTTCCTGGGCGAGTTGGGCGCGGAGTCGGTCGTCATCCGCAACGACAAGGTGACGGCGGAAGAGGTCATCGCGCAAAAGCCCAAGGCGATCGTTCTATCGCCCGGGCCGTGCACGCCCAACGAGGCCGGCGTCTGTCTCGACCTCATCGCCAAGGCGGGCGCGACCATCCCGCTGATGGGCGTGTGTCTCGGCCACCAGTCGATCGGGCAGGCCTATGGCGGCAAGGTGATCCGCGCGCCGGTGCCGATGCACGGCAAGCTGTCGACCATCCGCCACACGGGCAAGGGCATCTTCAAGGGCCTGCCGCAGGACTTCGAGATCACGCGCTACCATTCGCTGATCGTGGAGCGCGAGACCCTGCCCGACTGCCTGGAAATCACGGCTGAGACCGACGACGGTCTCATCATGGGGCTGCAGCACAAATCGCATCGGGTGCATGGCGTGCAGTTCCATCCCGAGAGCATCGCGTCGGAATACGGCCACGCGCTGCTGGCCAACTTCCTGGAGCTTGCCGGCATCACGCCCAAGCGCGAGGCGATCCCTACGCCCCGGCCGAAAAGCGCGGCCTGACACCGTCCCCCTGACGAGCGGAGCGACCCCCATGACCGCGCCGGAACTCAAGCGCATCATCCAGAAGGTTTCGACCGGCGCTGCCCTCAGCGAGGACGAGATCGAACAGGCCCTCGACCTGATGTCGACGGGGGCGGCGAGCCCAGTGCAGATGGGCGCCTTCCTGATGGCGCTGCGCGTGCGCGGCGAAACGGTGGACGAGATCACCGGGGCGGCGCGGCTGCTGCGATCGCGCATGCTCACCGTCAACGCGCCTGCCGACGCCATCGACATCGTCGGCACCGGCGGCGACAGCCACGGCACCTATAACGTCTCGACGGCCTCTGCGATCGTCGCGGCGGGGGCCGGTGTCAAGGTCGCCAAGCACGGCAACCGGTCGGTGTCGTCTTTATCGGGTGCGTCGGACGTGCTCACCGCGCTCGGCGTCAAAGTCGATGTGGGCGCCGACGTCGTGGCGCGCGCGGTGGCGCAAGCCGGCGTCGGCTTCATGTGGGCGCCGATGCATCACCCGGCCATGAAACAGTGGGCGCCGGTGCGTGCGGAACTCGGCATCCGCACGATCTTCAATCTGCTGGGCCCCTTGTGCAATCCGGCCGGCGTCAAGCGGCAGGTGCTGGGTGTGTTCGACAAGAAGTGGGTCGAGCCGCGGGCGCATGTGATGAAGAACCTCGGCTCCCATCATGTCTGGGTGGTGCACGGGTCCGACGGCATGGACGAACTGACGACGACGGGCCCCAGTACGGTCGCTGAACTCAACGAGGGTGACATCACCGTGTTCGAGGTGACACCGGAGGACGCCGGTTTGGCGCGGGCCAAGCTCGCAGACCTCAAAGGCGGCGACGCGAAAGCCAACGCGGAAGCCATTCGCGTGCTGCTGCAGGGCGAGCCGGGTCCGTTCCGCGACATCGTGCTGCTGAACACGGCCGCGGCGCTGATCGTCGCCGGCAAGGCGGCCAGTCTTGCCGACGGCGTGGAGCGTGCCGCGCGCGCGATCGACACGGGTGCTGCGATGACAGCGCTCGACCGGCTCATTGCCGCCACCAACGAAGGAGCCTGAGGCGCGCATGAGCGATATCCTCGACAAGATCACCGCCTACAAGCGCGAGGAAGTCGCCCGTGCCAAGGAGGCCAATCCGCTGCAGGTGATGGCGGAATATGCCCGCTCGGCGCCGAAGGTGCGCCCGTTTGCCGGTGCGATCGACGCCAAGCTCGGCAAGGGCGAGACCGCGCTCATCGCCGAGATCAAGAAATCGTCGCCATCCAAGGGTCTCATTCGCGCCGACTTCGATCCGCCGGCTCTTGCCACGGCCTATGAAGCCGGTGGGGCAACATGCCTGTCGATCCTCACCGACACGCCCTCGTTCCAGGGGGCACCGGAGTATCTGAAGGCCGCGCGCGCGGCGGTGTCGCTACCGGTGCTGCGCAAGGACTTCATGATCGACACCTATCAGGTGGTCGAGGCGCGCGCCTGGGGCGCCGACTGCATCTTGATCATCATGGCCGAGGTTGACGATGCGACCGCGCGCGACCTGGCCTCCGCGGCGGCCGACTGGGGCATGGACGCCATCGTCGAGGTGCACGACGACGCCGAGCTCGACCGCGCGCTGGCGCTGCCCTGCCGCCTGATCGGCATCAACAACCGCAATTTGAAGACCTTCGAGACGACGCTTACGACCACCGAGCGCCTCGCTCCGCGCGTACCCGCCGCCCGCATCGTCACCGGCGAATCGGGCATCTTCACCCCCGCCGACATCGCGCGCCTCAACAAGGCCGG
>CAZDNY010000418.1:0-3557 GCA_964506885.1 uncultured Hyphomicrobiaceae bacterium
GCCAACGCCTTTACAAAGCCGCGGACACTTGCCTCAATGCTTAGAAGCAGCCGGCTTCCGAGGCTTGCGCGCGCCCGTTGGAGTTCGGCTTTCTCCGCGTCAACCACAATCCACCGGCAATCATCCGCAAATTTCTCCGCAGCGCCGAATGCCAGCGTGAAGTCGACACGCTTGCCCAGGGCGACGATGAGATCGGCCTTCTTGAGCAGAGCGCTGAGCCGTCCAAGCACGGGATCGTTGAGGCCACGTGGACTTTCCATTGCGATCACGGGCACCTGCAGTGCATCCCCAAGGCGCACGGCAAGGCCGGGCGCGCGTGTGGAACTGTGCGCGGGACCAAGCAGGACAACGGGCCGCCTTGCGTCAGCCAAGGCTCCGGCGATCGCGTCCACATCGCCGGGAGATACAACTTCGGGTGCGGGCGACACCACGGCGGGCGGCCCGCCAGCGCCCGCGTCCGCCTGTACCACGTCGAACGGTAGCGCGAGATGCACCGGCCCCGGCCGCCCGCAGCGCGCAACATCGATCGCGCGGGCAATGTCGTCACCCAGCGTCGCCGCCGAGCGCGCGCGCCACGACTGCTTCGTGAAGGGTGCCGATGCACTTACCTGATCCATCTCCTGGAAGGCGCCGCGCCCGTCGTGCGCGATTGCAGAATCGCCCGACAGCAGCACCACCGGGCTCTCTGAAGCGCGCGCCGTATAAAGCGCACCGAGTGCGTTGCCGAAGCCCGGTGCAGCCGTCACCAGCGCGATGCCGGGTTCGCCCGTCAACTGCGCCCACGCATCCGCCATGAAGACGGCGGCACCCTCGTGGCGCGTGTGGATGATGCGGATGCCGGCATCGATGCAGGCGTCATAGACCGGCATGATCTGGTTGCCAGAAAGGCTGAAGATGGTCCGCACGCCGGCCTTGGCGAGTGTCTTGACCAGAAGGTCGGCGCCTCTCATCGTCTCGTCATCCTCGTGTCGATCGGACGGTGCTCCCTTTCGCGCAGGCGCAATCCGCTCCGGTCCTGCCGTGCCACACCTCAGCTTCGGTAGAGATAAATCGGGCTCGACCAGGCTTTGTGCCCGTCCATTTGCGTCACCCGGACAAAGAGCGGCGTATCGCCCTCCTTGGCGACCGGCACGTCCAGACGATGCGAGAGACGCGTTTCGCGCGGGACATCGGGCAGGCGCAGGAGCTTGAGCCTGCGCTCCAGGCCCCCCGCGTCGAACACGGTCTCTTCAATCCCGATTTCGCCAATGCGCGCCTTTGCGCGCACATGCTTTGTGACGATCTCGATATCTCCGGCGCTCGCGTCGTCGAGCCAAAGATCGATGCCGCAGTAATTGCCCGTCGTGACGGCTTTCCAAGCGACGCTGTGGGCATCGCGCGCGCGAATTCCGCGATCGACGTTCCAGTTGTTGAACATGCGCGCTTCTGCAATCGCGTTGCCGGAGACGGTCAACGAGCCGTCCCAGACCGTCGTGCGCGCCCGCCCACGATATTCGGCACCTTCCATGGTCACCCGGATCCGCCGTGCGCAATCCGACGCAACGAACGGCCTTAGCGTTTCGATCAGCTCGCGCCCCCGGAACACGTCGAGACGTTCGATCGGCGCCGACCCGACCGCCGAGACCTCCAGTGTCACGCTGTCGTCATTGACGCGGGCGACATCGCCCATGATGAGCTGTCGCGTCGTCTCCGTGTGCGATTCGTCGCGTGGATTGTCGCCCGTCAGCACCATCGCATCGCTCTGCGTCATCACAGAGACATCAAGCAGCATCCGGTTGCCCGTCGTCGCATAATGATGCCGCCGCCGCATCGCCCGGACGATGTGATCGCGGTCGAGCTGGCGCGCCCGGAAACAGGTCAGCCCGCCCTGGCTGCCGAAGAAGCTGGCACCGGGATAAGACGCGCCGGGCCGTCCCTTGTGCCCGTCGGAATTGCCGACGATGCCGACGCGGTAGCCCTTGTCCAGCGCATCCCACACGATCCATTCGAACGTGCCCCAGTCCGAATGTACCTCCACGGCGGTTTCGAGTTGATCGTCATGCGCGAAGGTGACGTCGGCATAGCGCCCGCCGACGTGGGCCATCACGACGCAATCCTTGCCCTTGAGCCTTTCGAACAGCTCATGCGCAGTGTGCGCGTCGCTCTCCTCGTCGACCATGTCATCGGGATCGGCAATCTGCGCGTGGCTTGAGCGATGTATGGTTTCACCCTCGCGGCGATAATGCACGTTGCGATCACCGCCCACCGCGGTATTGGCCGACCACTCGTAGCCGGGAATGCAGACGAATTGCCCCGGCGCGTCGAGTTCGGCCGATATCTGGTTGAGGTGCCGCCAGAAGGTGCCGGTGATCTGGAAATCATTTCCCTGGTGGCCCATGACGTCGAGGAAGGCGCGGTCACGGCCGAACAGAAAATATTCGCGCGCCGTATTGGTGCCCAGCGTCTCGTTCGACTGGCCGTGCGTGTCACCCCAGAAGTGCACGAGCTGCGCGTCTTGCGCATCGGCGATGGCGCGAATCGGATTGGAGCGGCACAGCTCCATACCGTCACCCGATTTGACCACGATGACGCTTTCGCCCGGCGCTGCCAGCGACAGATCATTGGCCACAGCCGCAAACACGCCGCGCGTCATCGCGATCCGAGCGGGCAAACCGGTGACCGGCGCGCCCTCCACTTCGAGATGCAACTCAATGTCCATCTGGTCGGACGGATTGCCCCAGATGTCATTCGCCTTGATGCCGAGCCGGAACGGCACACCCGTGCGCACAACCGTCGGTGCGACCGCGTGCCAGTCGACCCCCGGTCCGGGAACGATGGCGATCTTGGGGCTTTCCGGTAGCGCCACGTAGTCGTAGGTGGCGATCACGTCGGTGAAGACGCGGAACTCGAATTCGCTTTCGCAGAACGTCTGCATGCGAATACCGGGCGAACCTTGGCGGCGGTCGCCGAAGCGGATGGTGATGGTGTCACCGGGTGCCAGGAAGTGCTTCATCACGCCGATGTAGAGCGAGCGGCTCCACGGACGGATGTTGCGCTTGAACTCCCAGCGGGTTTCCAGCGTGGCGCCGTTGGAGGCCTCCACGGTCGTGTAGCCGGGCGCGGTCGGATCATCGAACTGGACCGGGCCGAAATCCGTCGCGAAGCGAAAGCCGATCTTGATCGAGCCGGTGTCGTCGACGCCGAATGTGCCTGCCGTGTAGACGAGCGTGAACGACTGATAGGAGCCGGCCTCGAAAGCGCCGGAGGGCTCGAGTGTCGCGGTTCCCATCAATTCGGGGCGATAGTCGGAATAGGGCACGGGTCGGGTCTCTTCTTGGTCGCGGATCGGCCGTGTCGGCGGGAGCTGACATCGATAGCCGCGTTGCGGAGCCGGAGCAACTGCCCTGAACGCTGTCTTCTCCATCGACCAGTGAACGATGCCCGGGTGTCATTCAGCCGTGCGAAGGGCAACCGCGGCAAAATTGCCGGGGACCCATGCGTATGTGCTTGCGGACGAGGGCCCTCGGCGGCTCTATAACGGTTCGCCGCGCTTCAACAGTCCCGAGACCCGGCTCGAG
>CAZDNY010000419.1:0-3554 GCA_964506885.1 uncultured Hyphomicrobiaceae bacterium
GCCGCGACAGGCGAACCCACGCGGCCTTCAATTGGAGTGTCTGTCGATCGCCTGATCAGATCAGTTTTGCCATCGCCACGGCGGTGTCCGACATGCGGTTGGAGAAGCCCCACTCGTTGTCGTACCAGGACAGGATGCGCACCATGTTGCCGCCGATCACCTTGGTCTGGACGATGTGGAAGACCGAGGAATGGGAGTCGTGGTTGAAGTCCATCGACACGTTGGGCAGGTCGGTGTAGCCCAGTACGCCCTTGAGCGGGCCGTCGGCTGCGGCCTTGATGGCGGCGTTGATCTCGTCCTTGGTGGTCTCGCGCTGCGAGGTGAAGACGAGATCGACCACCGAGACGTTGGGCGTGGGCACGCGGATCGCGGTGCCGTCGAGCTTGCCGTTGAGTTCAGGCAGCACGAGGCCGACCGCCTTGGCCGCACCGGTCGAGGTCGGGATCATGCTCATGGCCGCGGCACGCGCGCGATAGAGGTCCTTGTGCATGGTGTCGAGCGTCGGCTGGTCGCCGGTGTAGGAGTGGATCGTCGTCATGAAGCCCTTCTCGATGCCGACGAGATCGTGCAGCACCTTGGCGACCGGCGACAGGCAGTTGGTCGTGCACGAGGCGTTGGAGACGACGAGGTGATCCTTGGTCAGCTTGTCATGGTTGACGCCATAAACGACGGTCAGGTCGGCGCCGTCGGAGGGGGCAGAAACGAGCACGCGCTTGGCGCCGGCGTCGAGATGCGCCTTCGCCTTCTCCTTGGCGGTGAAGATGCCGGTGCACTCCATGGCGACATCGACGCCCAGTTCCTTGTGCGGCAGCTCGGCCGGGTTCCTGATGGCGGTGACCTTGATGGGCCCGGTGCCGACGTCGATGGTGTCGCCGGAAACGGTCACCTTGCCGGGGAACTTGCCGTGGACCGAGTCGAAGCGCATGAGGTGGGCGTTGGTCTCGACCGGGCCCAGATCGTTGATGGCAACGACCTGGATGTCGTTGCGGCCACTTTCCACGATCGCGCGCAGTACGTTGCGGCCGATGCGTCCAAAGCCATTGATTGCGACCTTCACTGCCATGTTCTGTGATCCTCCGAGGATGGGCGTTGTTTGGAGCGGCGCTCGGCTGAAATCTTCTTATCGGCTGCTCGACCCTGGGGCGGGCGCCCCTGGGCGGCTGTGTCCGTGAGCACGCCGGCCTCGTTTTTTGCAAGGCGGCGCCATTAAGTTGACCGGCCCGAGTGATGTCAATCCGCCTTAGGCCTCGGCAGACGCGCGGAAGGTCGCAGATCACAGTTTGTGCCGGCAGACTTGTGCGGTGCGATTGACGTTGCGGGATCATGCCCCCTATGGTCGTGGAGATTCTCTGAGGCAGGGCCGGCGCGCGGACGCGCTGAGGGCCACCCGTTTTCGGAAAGACCGTCATGGCCCAGGGGGCAAAGGCGAAAAAGGCTGCTACGGGCGCCAGTTCGGCCGTGCGATCGGGCAAGAGCAAGTCCGGCGCGCGCGGGGCAACGAAGGCCGCAGGCGCGACAGCACCGGGCGTTGCCGACATCGCGCAGCTGGAAGCGGAGTGTCAGGCTCTGAAGGCGGAGCTTATGGCTGCCCGCGAGGAAATTGCCCAGCTGGAAAAGCGCCAGGAACTTGTGGTTAACAGAATTGATTGGGTGATCGACTCCCTGCATAACCTGTTGGAGGATGAGGGGTAGGCCTCGTCGCAGCAGGGGCGTTTTTCCGTACGAATCGGGCTCGTCAGAGCCCGGGGGCGGTGCGGTGGGCGCGGAAAAGGGGGCAATGGGGCAGGTTTCTGTCACGCTCAACGGCCGCACGTACCGGCTCGCCTGCGAAGAGGGCGAGGAAGCGCGCCTCGTCGAGCTTGCAACTCATGTCAAGGAACGGGTCGATCAGCTCACGCTCGAGTTCGGGCAGGTGGGCGATGACCGGCTGCTCCTGATGGCCGCGCTGCTGATTGCAGATGAACTGTGGGATACGCGCAAGGCGCTCGAGGTCCAGATCGAGGAAGCCACCGAGATGCTGCGGCTCCTGACCGAGCCCCAGTCGAAGGATGCGGCCAGCGGCGCCAAGCCAAGCGAGAGCGGGGTAGGCTCGGAAGGTGCGGAAGCACAAGCCGACGCCAAGTTTGCCTGAGGCGAAGCGCCTGCCACTTTCCCGCCTGCACAGACGATATTCACCGTGGTTTATCGCGCCGGTATCGCGCCGTATGGATTTTGGCGCGGCGACTCCCTAAATTGAGTCTGCTGCGGGGTGCGTCAGGAGCAACTTATCTCCAGGGCCTATAAGATCAGCCAGGGAGCTGTCCCTGCCCGGGATCGTGGTCCCGGACACACGGCGCCCACCTTACTTTTTGTAGGGACCCGGCGAGATCAAACATTGTTCCAACGGCCACCGCGGCACTTAACCCGGTCTTCATCCGCCTGCAGCAGACTTTCTCCGCCTGTCTTGTGATGGCCGACCCAGTCGTGCCGGTCAGGGGCCTGTGCGTCGGCGGGGAGAAACCGATTTTGCGCATCTTTGGATTCCTGTTCTACGGGTTCATCGCATGGGCGTCGATCTACTGGGTCGGCGGGGCTCTGGTTGGCGACTATCAGGTTGCCAGCGAAGGCTTTCAGCCAGCCGCCGAATGGCGCATCACCAAGGCTGAGTGCGATACCGATTACGTGATCGTGTCGCTGTGTCAGCTGCGTCTTGAGCATGCGACTGGCGGGGTCAAAGACGATGCGACCTACGTCTTGATGGGATCGCAACGCGTGCCAGGCGCGGTGGCCGTGGTTACGGGCGTGCACTCGGGAAAGCCTTCCACCAGCTTCGGCCAAGAGCGGCTTTTCAACCGGTCAGCGACGTTTTCGATCTATGCGGGCCTCTTGTTCTGGCTGGTCTACATCAACACCCGCTTCGGCGGCGCGGCCGAAGCCGGTCTTTCCTTCGCGCGCCGGCAATCGCGCAAGCGTGAGAGCGCCGACACGATCGCGGCAGTGCCCAAGAGTGCGGTGCGGCAGCGCCCGGCGGTTGCGCCGAGGCATGGCGTGCGGCCGGTAGGGGTGGGACGCGCCGTGCAGCCGGTACAGCCGCGTGGCCTGTTCCGCTGAATTGAGCGCAAGCCTGTTTGGCGGCGCCTTTCGACATATCGAGAGCGCGCACTTGTTCGGGGCCATGCGATGGCGCATGTTCGTGCGCATGAACGACATCAGCGAACAAAAAAAGCAACTGCGCCAGCGCGCGAAGGCGGCGCGGTCAAAGGCCTTCGAGCGCCATGGTGCGGAGGCAGGTGAGCGACTGGCTGGCTGGGGGATCGGCTTTGCCGGGCCGCCTGACGGGGCGGAGGTATCAGCCTTTCTGGCGATCGGCGAGGAACTCGATCCGCTGCCTCTGATGCGGCGGCTGTGGGCCAGCGGGCATGCTGTCGGGCTGCCGGTGATGGTCGGCAAGGCGCGCCCGCTGGTGTTCCGGCAATGGCGCGAAGCAGAGCCGCTCAATGAGGTGCAGTGGGGGATCCGGGAGCCCAAGGACAGCGCGCGGGTGATCGTTCCCGATGTCGTCCTGGTGCCGCTGC
>CAZDNY010000420.1:0-3534 GCA_964506885.1 uncultured Hyphomicrobiaceae bacterium
CGGCGGCGGCGGCGTCAACGTCGTCAACGTCATTCTCGTCGACTTTCGCGGCATCGATACGTTGGGAGAGATCGCAGTGCTGGCAATGGCGGCCCTGGGCCTTCATGCATTGCTGGATGACGTGCGATTGCGACCCTATGCCGGCCGGGCTTTGAGCGCCGCGGACCGCTATCCGATCATGCTGGCCGAACTGATGCGGCCGTTGCTGCCACTTGCGCTCGCCGTGTCGGTCTACATTCTTCTCAGGGGTCACAATTTGCCGGGCGGAGGCTTCATTGCGGGTCTCATCGCCGGCGTTGCGGTCATGCTGCAGTATCTGGCGAGCGGCATAGATTTCGCCTCACGCCGCCTCATGGTTGATTACGTGCGCGTGCTAGGCTTCGGCCTGGCACTCGCCATCGCGACGGGCTTGGCAAGTTGGGCCTTCGGCTACCCGTTCCTCACGAGCACCTTCGGCTACGTGCACCCCCCGGTCATCGACAAGTTCGAACTGGCTTCCGCCATGGTCTTCGACATCGGCGTCTTTCTGGTCGTCATAGCCAGCATACTGCTCGCCCTTTCGGAACTGGGACGGCTCAGTCGTAATGAGATCGACGGGAAGGAGCCTTAAGGGATGGAGCTCATCGTCTCGCTCGGCATCGGCCTGCTTGCGGCCTGCGGAATCTTCCTGATCCTGCGGCCGACCTCGTTCTCTGTGGTGCTCGGTCTGACGCTGTTGTCCTACGCCGTCAATGCGCTGATCTTTGTCGGCGGGCGCCTGACGGCAAAGTCGCCGCCGCTGGTGAAAGCGGGAACCGAGGGGCACGCCGATCCCTTGCCTCAGGCTCTGGTATTGACCGCGATCGTGATCGGCTTCGGTATGACGGCATATCTGGTGGCGCTGGCGTTGCGCGCAAAGGCGGATAGCAGCAGCGATCACGTCGATGCAGGGGAGAAGCAATGAGCCACCTCCCGATACTTCCGATCGTGATCCCGCTCACGACCGCCGCGATACTTCTCACCCTTCACGGTGCTGACATCGCCAAGAAGCGCATCGTTGCCATGGTGTCGGTTCTGTCGGTCATCGTCGTGGCGGTCATCATGCTCGGCGAGGCGCGGCAAGGCATTATCACGGTCTATCGCCTTGGCGACTGGCCGGCGCCCTACGGAATCGTCCTCGTGCAGGACCGGCTTTCGGCCTTGATGGTCGCATTGACCGCGGCGCTCGCGCTGCCGGTTCTGATGCTGGCGAAGGCGGGGTGGGACACATGCGGCCGGCATTTCCACGCCTTTCTCCAACTGCAGCTCGCCGGCCTGAACGGCGCCTTCCTCACCGGCGATCTGTTCAACCTGTTTGTCTTCTTCGAGATTCTCCTTCTTGCGTCCTATGCCTTGCTGGTCCACGGCGGCGGTCTGGAGCGGACGCGTGCCGGATTGGCCTACGTCATCATCAATCTTGCCGGCTCGGCACTCTTCCTGGTCGCGCTCGGACTGATCTATGGAACGCTGGGCACACTCAACATGGCCGACCTGATCGAGGTTTTGCCCAACGTGCCGGCCGCCGATCAGCCATTGGCGAGGACCGCGCTGGCGCTGATTGTGTCAGTGTTCGTCCTCAAGGCGGCACTTGTGCCACTCGGGTTCTGGCTGCCTCATGTCTATACCGCAGCAAGTGGCCCGGTCGCCGTGCTGTTCGTCATCATGACCAAGGTCGGCATTTATGCCCTGTTGCGCCTTTCGACGATCGGTCTTGCTGGGACGTCATACACTGCCGATTTGCTGCAGCCATGGCTTGCATGGCTGTCCATCGCAACAATCATCCTGGGTACGATCGGAGCCCTTGCCGCAAGTCGACTGGCTGGCGTCGTGGCCAATCTTGTTCTCATATCGAGCGGCACCCTGTTGCTCGGCGTGGCCGCGGCAACTCCTGAAGCAATCGCAGCGATGCTGACCTACCTTGTCCACACGGTCGTATGGACGGCTGCTCTGTTCCTTCTCGCCGATGCAATCGCCGATGAGCGCGGCGCAGCGGCCGACACCCTCGAGAAGGCACCGCGCATGCACAGCTTTGTCGGGCTTGGCGCAGCCTACCTGATCGCGGCCGTGGCGATAAGCGGTGCTCCACCGCTGTCCGGCTTCATTGCCAAGCTCATGGTCCTGCGGTCGTTGCACGATACGGCAAGCTGGGTTTGGGCGTGGTCGGTTCTCTTGATATCGGGTTTCATCACCGCCCTCGTGCTTGCGCGCGCGGCCAGTGCCTATTTCTGGGAGCCCGGCAAGGAACCGGAAAAGACGGCGACAGAGACGCTCGCGCTGCACACGACGCCGTCGCGGCAAGCGCTTTGGATAACCGTAATCGCGGCGCTCATGCTGGTACCGTTCGCCCCCACGCTCGCAGGCTATACGAGCGCTACTGCCGACCAGATCCTGCAGCGAGAGGACTACCGTGCAGCGGTGATCGGGCCGCGCACCACAGTCGACCGGGAGCGCCGGCCATGACCTTGCAGCGACGCATCCTGCCGACACCGGCCGTGTCTTTCGCCATCCTTGCGCTGTGGCTGGTGCTTGCGCCGCAGCCGAGCCTTGGACACCTGTTGCTGGGTTCCGTTCTCGCGGTCGCCATTCCTCAATTGACCAAGGCCTTCTGGCCCGATCCGCCGCACATCAAGCGCCCATTGCTCGGCGTCGTGCTGTTCGTCAGGCTTGTTGGCGATATCCTCGCCGCAAACTGGCACGTTGCCCGCCTCGTGTTGGGACCGTTGGACCGCCTGAGGCCCGAGTTCGTCGAGGTGCCGCTCGACATTTCACACCCGTTTGTCGCGACGCTGCTTGGCAGTATCGTCTCGTTGACCCCCGGCACTGTATCGATCGAGATCGACATGGACGCCAAGCGGCTGTTCGTCCACGCCCTCGATGTCGCCGATCGCGAGCAACTCATCGCAACCATAAAGTCGCGTTATGAAGCGCCGCTAAAGGAGATCTTCGCATGTTGAGCCTGGCAATTCCGGCAGCCCTCGTCATGATCGCCATGGCAATGGCTCTGAACCTGTGGCGGATCGCCAAGGGTCCCAGTGCGCCCGACCGGATCCTCGCCCTCGACACGCTTGCCATCAACACGATCGCGCTCGTGATGCTGATCGGTATCGCTGCGTCCAGCTCTGCCTATTTCGAAGCGGCATTGCTGATAGCGATGATGGGCTTCGTCGGGACCGTAGCCTTGTGCAAGTTTCTGCTCGGCGGCGATATCATTGAATAGGAACACCAGATGTTTGCCGAAGTTGTCATATCGCTCATGGTTCTCGTCGGTGCCGCGTTCGCGCTGGTCGGATCAATCGGTCTGGCAAGGCTGCCCGACTTTTTCACGCGGCTGCACGGTCCGACCAAGGCCACGACTCTCGGCGTCGGCGCGATCGTGGTCGCCTCGCTCATCCACACGAGCGTTGCATCCGGCACGCTGCTCTTGCATGAGCTTGCGATCTCCTTGTTTCTTTTCATCACCGCACCGGTCAGTGCACACCTGATCGGCAAGGCGGCATATAAGGAGTTCTGCAACAC
>CAZDNY010000421.1:0-3531 GCA_964506885.1 uncultured Hyphomicrobiaceae bacterium
CGCGCTGTTGTCGGTGTTGCTGGTGGTGCTGATGGCGGCGGCGGTTGCGATCGGCAAGTATCCCTTGTCGCTGGGCGAGATGCTGTCAGCGATATGGCGGTGGGTGATCGGCGCGCCAGCCCAGGGGCAGGCGGAAACGGTGCTGTTTTCAATACGGCTTCCCCGCGTGCTGGCGGCTGTATTGGTGGGTGCGGCGCTGGCGGCGGCGGGGGCGGCTTATCAGGGGCTGTTGCGCAATCCGCTGGTGTCACCTGACATCCTCGGCGTTTCGACCGGTGCCGGGCTCGGGGCGGTGCTCGGCATCTTCCTGTCGCTGCCGGTGCTTGGCATACAGGTGCTGGCGTTCGCTGGGGGGCTGGCGACGGTGGCGCTCGTCTATTTCATCGGCAGCCTCGTGCAGAACCGCGAGCCGGTGCTGGTCCTGGTGCTGGCGGGGGTGGTCGTTGGGTCGCTGGCGGGGGCGGCGATTTCTCTGCTCAAGATCCTGGCTGACCCCTACGACCAATTGCCGGCCATCGTGTTCTGGCTTCTGGGCAGTCTGGCCAGCGTGCGGGGCGCGGAAGTCTGGTCGGCGGCGCCGCTGGTGCTGATCGGGCTTGTACCGCTGGTGCTGCTGCGCTGGCGCATCAACGTGCTGTCGCTGGGCGATGAAGAGGCGCGCGCACTGGGCGTAGAGGCGGGGCGCCTGCGATTGATCGTGATTGGCGCGGCAACCTTGATGACCGCCAGTGTCGTCGCGGTGGCAGGCGTGATCGGCTGGATCGGGCTCGTCATTCCGCATCTGGCGCGTATGCTGGTGGGGCCGAACTTCAACCGGCTTCTGCCGGCGGCTTTGCTGATGGGTGGCGGCTATATGCTGCTGATCGATACGCTGGCGCGGACGCTGGCGGCGATCGAAATTCCGCTGGGCGTGCTGACGGCGATCATCGGGGCGCCGTTCTTCCTGTGGCTTTTGGCGCGCGGCCAGGAGGGTTGGTCGTGAGCGGCGGCGCGACAGCGCTCATCAGTGCGCGTGGTCTGGGCTTTGGCTATCCGGGCAAACCCGTCGGCCGCGGTGTCGATCTCGATGTCGGCGCAGGCGAGGTGGTCTGTCTGCTCGGACCCAACGGCTCGGGCAAGACGACACTGTTCAAGACGCTGCTGGGTCTTCTGCCCGCCCAGGCTGGGACGGTCGTGATCGGCGCGGACCGGCTCGATGATCTGCCGCGAACCGAAATCGCTCGGCGCATCGCCTACGTGCCGCAAGCACATGCCGCGCAGTTCCCCTACCGAGTGATCGATATGGTGGTGATGGGGCGGACTGCGCACCTGGGGATGTTTGCCGCGCCCAGTGAACGCGACAGGCAGAAGGCGCATGCTGCGCTCGACCTTCTGGGGGTCGGCGAACTCGCCGATACGCCCTATACGCGGATCAGCGGCGGTCAGCGCCAGCTTGCGCTGATCGCGCGGGCGCTGGCTCAGGACGCCAGCCTGATCGTCATGGACGAGCCGACGGCCAGTCTCGATTTCGGCAACCAGGTGCGTGTGCTGGCGCAGGTCAGGCAGTTGGCCGGACGCGGGCTCGGCGTGATCTTATCGACGCATGATCCCGATCACGCGCTGGCGATGGCAAGCCGGGTGCTTTTGCTTCACGACGGGCGGCTGATTGCGGACGGGCCGCCGCGCGACGTGTTGACGCCTGCAAGATTGCGCGCGGTCTACGGCATCGATGTTGCCATCGAAACATTGGCTACAGGCGCCACAATCTGCGTGCCCAACCTATATGACTGATGGAGAAGCCCGAAATTTCAGGTGCATCCGGTTGCGGTTCGGGTTTCGGAGGGACCTTTTCAAGACCGCTAAACGGTCTTATGTCCCCGGTGGGTTGCGAATTTCGGACATAAGGAGACAGTCGTATGAAGCTCAGCGCTCGTAACATTCTGAACGGTACGGTCAAGAGCATCAAGAAGGGTGCTGTCGCGGCACAGGTCACGATCGATATCGGCGGCGGCAACGTCATCACGTCGACGGTGACCGTCGATGCGGTGGAGGATCTTGGCCTGGCGGAAGGCAAGAAAGTGTCGGCCGTGATCAAGGCCAGCGAAGTGATCCTCGGCGTGGAGTGATCTTGCTGCGCGCGCGTGCGGACGTCAGGTGCGCAAACAGCAACGCTCGCGAAAATGCCATCGGCGCTTAAATCGCCGATGGCATTTTTTCGTTTTGCGGGGTGTCGCTCGGACGTCCTATTTGACGATGTCGTCACCCGGGCCGAAACCGTAATCGCGCAGGATCTTCTGCGCCTCGGCGCCGAGAATGAAGTCGGCCAGCTTTGCGGATTCGGGGGGTGCGTCCTTCAGGACAAGCAAGCCGTAGTCGGCACCAACAGCAAGCGCGTCGGGAATGGCGACGATCTTGAGGTCCGGCGTGTCTTTCCTGGCGAGAACGGCGTTGGTGCAGTAGGTCAGGAAAATATCCGCCTTCTTTTCCGACATGACCCAGCCATATTGGTTGCGACCCTCTGGCGCCTTCTCTGTTTCGGGGCCTCCGGTGAGCTTCAAGGCCTTGGCTTCGAGCTTCGCCCTTGCTCCTGTCTTGATGGCTTCGGCCTTGCCGAACAGTGCGAAGGCATAGTCACCTGACGGATCGGCTTTCGGGGTGGACGTGCCGAGGCGGACCTTTTCGTCGAGCATGCGCTCCAACAGGATGTCGGGCGTCACATCGACACCGGCCTGGGCAATGGCGCACAGTTGGTTGCGCGCGAACATGCGGACTTTGCTAGCTCCACGGCCGGCGTCTGCGAGGGTCTGGGGGTGCTTCATGTTGGCTGATGCGAAGACGTGCGCGGGCTCGCCCTTTTCGATTCTTTCGCGCAGGAGGCCGGAAGCGCCGAAGGTCGTGGCGACTGTGGTCTTGCCGCCGCTCGCCTTTTCATAAGCCCGGGCGATATCACTCATGGCGGATTTGAGACTGCCGGCGGCGTATAGGTTGAGTGTCTCTGCCTGGCAGGGTGACGTCATGGCGATCGTTGTGAGTGCGAGGGAAGCGAGGATGGAGCGCATGAGCGGGCCTTTCGCATAGTGCTGGTTGCGGTCGGCGTCAATTGAGCCTGCCGCGTGGGGTTGAGAAGTGCAGTTCGACAACCTTTTCGACGACGAGCTTCCAGGCCTGGGCACCAGCATCGTCGCCGCGATGACGGCACGATCGTGCGCGCTGGTAGGCGACCTTTGCGCAGTCATCACCATGGCAGCGGATCATGACCCATGCTGCGCGGTCGATATCGAGTGGCTTGGGCATGGCGTTCGGGGGTCGAGGATCGATGTTGGGAACTCGGTGCCTGCGTAATGCGGTCTTCACACCGGGGTTCGAGCGGGATCGGAAGTCTCGAGCTGAGCCAACTCCTCTTCTGTGAAGACGCGCGAGCGCGTCAGGAAGCGGACGCCTTCCGGCGCCTCCAACGAGAAGCCCGAGCCTCTGCCCTTCACGACGTCGATGATGAGATGCGTGTGCTGCCAGTACTCGAACTGTGACGCGCTCATGTAAAACGGCATGCCG
>CAZDNY010000422.1:0-3524 GCA_964506885.1 uncultured Hyphomicrobiaceae bacterium
TGTCGAGTGCGCCGCCATCATCGGGCTGCCAGTCTCGATTGAGATAGACGACGAGCGATACGATCCGGTTGCGGGTGCCGCGCAGGCTGTCGAGGTGGCGCTGGTAGAAGCCGCCGGGAGGGTAGGTCAAGAACTGCGCCTCGAACTCGAACAGTCCGAGGAACAGACGCCGGTTGATGGCCTTGCGTATCGTTTCGGCCAGGGCGAGGAAGGCGGCTTCGCCATCGGTGCTGCCATCGAGCCAGGCGGCGTCGACGCGGCGGATGCGTGTTGCCAGCGTATGGCTGTCTTCGCGGCCGATGGCGGCGCGGGCCATGTCGCCGGCGGCCTCGCGGGTCCGGCAGTCGTCGATGAGGCGGTCGATGAGCGGTGCGGCTATGGCATCGGGCATGACGCCATAGCCCTTTTCGGCCAGTTCGCCGATCAGAAGCTCGAGCTTTGCGGGGTCGAAGGGATAAGCCAGCATGGCTCATGCGATTCCGCCGGCGGGCGCTCCGGCAAGCGCCCGGCACGGCCTTGCAGCGTCGCGCTGCGCTTGGGCCGGTGGGCAACTTTCCTGTGCGCTCAGTTTCGAACTTTGCCTATGCGACAGGCGCCCGCAGGGCGTCCAGGGGGGCAGACCTCATGTGGGTTTGTGCGGCGGCGGCATGTGTCCGACCTTGGCGGTCAGGTGGGGTCCTGAGTGACGCCGGTTCCGACCGGGCAGGAGACGCCGGTTCCGCCCAGTCCGCAATAGCCGTGCGGGACCTTGGCCAGATACTGCTGGTGATAGTCCTCGGCGAAATAGAACTCCGGCGCGGCTAGGATCTCGGTGGTGATCGGCCCAAAGCCGCGTTTGGCCAGCAAGGGCTGATAGGCATCACGCGCTGCTTCGGCGGCGTTTCGCTGGGCGTCGGAAAACCAGTAGATGCCGGAGCGGTACTGCGTGCCCACATCGTTGCCCTGGCGCATGCCCTGGGTGGGGTCATGGCCTTCAAAGAAGGTTTTCAGGAGCATCTCATAGGGCAGCTTGGAGGGCTCGAAAACGACCAGGACCACTTCATTGTGACCGGTCAGTCCGGTGCAGACTTCCTCATAGGTGGGGTTGGGCGTGTAGCCGGCCGCATAGCCGACCGCGGTCGTCCAGATGCCATCGCCGAGCTGCCAGAACTTGCGTTCGGCTCCCCAGAAGCAGCCGAGGCCGAACATCGCCATTTCAGTGCCGGCGGGGTAAGGACCTTTCAAAGGGCGCCCCAAGACGAAATGCTCCGACGCGGTAGGGATCGGCGCGGCACGACCCGGCAGTGCGGTTTCGGCGCTCGGCATAACGGACTTTTTCCTGAAAAACATGCGCTTTGGCTCCTGCGGCGCTGTCTGACGTTCCAGCTTCTCATATAGTGCGCCGATTTTGTTCGATCCGCCCCGTTCGTGCCTCACTTTTTCGCGAGAGTGTCGTCATTGCGGCGATAGGGAGGAAAGCAACGCGGCGGGGGGAAACTGGCCGCGACGTCCGAGGGGAGCCTATCTCATGCCTGAAGCTAATTTGGCCCAGCCCGGTGATGGATTTGCATCGGCGCTGAGCGAAGCCGTCGTTCAGACCCAGGAGGTGCGTGCGGCAGCGCCTGTTGGGGAGCGCATCATCTATCGTGCCAGCGGCGGACGGCGCTTCGCCTTTTCCATGATTTTCCTTTTGCTGCTGCCATTCTTCATCAGCCTCGGGCCGATGTTGTGGTCGCGCATGAGCCACGGCCTGTGGGAGGGTACGATCGGCTTGATGGTGATCGCCATCGGGTTCGCGATCGTCATGTTCCTTGTTCTGGTCGAGTTGCTGCATTCGATCCGTTCGCGGGTCGAGCTGGGCAACGTGGCGGTGCGCCTGACGCTGCCGTCCGGCCGGGGGCCACAGCCCATGCTGCGCTACCAGACGCACGAGATACCCTACAAGGACATCGATACCATCGAGATGCGCCGTGAGGTTTACGGTGGCATTTGGGCGCCGATGATGCTGAAGGGCGCGCGGATCATCACCAAGAGCGGAGACAAAGTCCGGCTCGGCTATGTCAACGAAGCGAATGTCGATCCGGCTTTTCCCTATATCGAGATCGCGGAGCGGATCGCGAACCGTGCCGGCGTCGAGATCATCGATGCGGGCAGCGTGCGCCGCTCGATGCCCAAGAAGATGCTGGGGATCGTTGCGGGACCGCGGGAAAAGCATTCGATCGACGAGATCCAGATGCGCGAACTCAACCGCAAGCACGCGCGGCTGATGGGCATTCTGGTTTTCGGTCTGGTTCTGCTGATCGGTTTCGGAATCGTGGGCGACATGGTGCAGCCGCCGACCTGAGGCTCAAACGTCAAGGCGGGAGCTTGGCTGCTGCCATCTTGGCGCAGGCGTTTGTGACTGCACAGGCTGGGCCGCGCGCGTGTTGCCAGGAAACGTGAACGCGGCCCTTTGCCCTCATACGAGCATGTTTTTCACGCCCGAACCGCTCCACACTTCGGCTCAACATGCTCTCATGATTCTGAGCATGTTTTTCACGCCGAACCGCTACACACTTCGTCTAAACATGCTCTAGTTGATAAAGACGTTGACGACGCGCCGGCGACGTCCAGCGATGCCGAAGATCAGCGCAAGAGTGCCAAACAGCAGGTAGGCCGGCAGCTGGAGGACACCCGACACGACAGGGTCCCAGGCCCAGGTGCCGATCCGCTCGATGATCCCCGCCTTGAAGGCTTCGTGCGATGAGGGCGAGATGGCCTGCCAGTGGGCGGCAGTCGACGTGTGCGTGCCCTGCTGGGTCATGCCGGCGACGAACAGCACCACGGCCAGAAGCAGGAAAAGCGCGGCCAGGAAGCGCAGGATCGGAGCGGCGGCTATGGCCATGCGGCTCGGCAACTGTTTGAGAAAGCGCAGCAGTCGCATCGTGGCGTCTCTTCAAAGGTGCGGTGGGCGGTCTTCTTTACCTCATCCTGCAACTGGCCGCATAGATGCGGTTAGATTGCCGGGGCGATGTGACCAAGCTCAGGGTCGTGGTGCCTATCAGCTCAGGCATATGACACCTGCCGTGGCAGTGACAACGGCTAGGGCCATGCCGGCCTCCTCGTTAGCGGCGTCGACACCAAATTGGGTTCGTTTCGCAAAACAAGCGTCAACATGTGCGGCAACGGCGCCGGTACTATTGATCCGCTGGTTTGCTGCGGAGAGCAACTCCCATCATTTCGTCGCTCTCGATGAAGACGATACCTTCTGCTTCAAGCGCCTTCTGAATGCGGATCAAAGTTTCTAGCAGGACCTTCATGTTGTCGCTGCTCGCCTCGATCCGCCGGATCGTCGCGATGCTTACCCCAGAGTTTGAAGCAAGCTCGACTTGGCTGATTCCTAATAGCCCTCTAGCGGCCCGAATCTGCTTGGGAGTAATCATGCTGACTCGGATTTGCTCAGTAGGCATGTTGACAAAAGCTTTCTCTGAAGATATTAAATATATCATCAAAGCGTTCTGGAGCAGCTTGTATGATTTGTTATCGCTCAATCGTTCAGCATTTGA
>CAZDNY010000423.1:0-3520 GCA_964506885.1 uncultured Hyphomicrobiaceae bacterium
CGCGGCGGCTCACATCGCATATGACATGACGAAACGGCCGGGCGCAAACCCGGCCGTTGCCGTTTGCTCCTGCCGCTGACTGCCCTATTCCGCCGCAGCGCGCTGCCGGTCGGGCAGTTCTCCGCGAATGACGTAGCGAAGGATCTCCACCACCTGGGCCGGCGTCTGTGCGACGGCACTCGCCGCCTCGTCGACCTCTTTGAGCGCATGCGCATGCTCGGGCGGGTGCAAAATGATCAAGGGCTTGCCAAGCGCCGCCGCATAGCCCGCATCGAATGCCGCATTCCACTGCTTGTACTTGTCGCCGAACCGCACCACCACAACGTCCGCCTTCTCGATCAGCGTCCGCGTGCGGATGGCGTTGACACCGGCCCCCTTGCGGTCGTGCCAGAATTTGTCCGGCTCCGCACCAAGGATGGCGACACCGCAGTCGTCGCTGGCGCCATGATCCGTCACCGGTGCCGAATAAGCGATGTCGAGCCCGGCCGCCTTCGTCCCTTCAGCGATCTCGTGACGCCAGTCGGTATGAATCTCGCCGGACAGGTAAACGCGCCATTCCGCGGCCATTGCTGGTCTCCTTTTCAGAACAGTCGAAATTTGTGAGGCTCGTGCTCAGCATACCGGCCATGTCCACGACTGCAAACCCGCGCGCGGTGCCATCACATCGAGCCTCGACGAGTCCACTATGGCCCCGCCCCTCCTCCTCACGTTTTGCGGGCCACGATATAGACGCGCTTGTCATCGCCCTTGGTTGCATGGGTTTCGCTGGCGACGATCTCGAAGCCGGCCGCTTCCACCTGCTGGCTGAGGTCCCCCGCGCGAAATATGCCGACATGAGGGGCCTTCCCGACGGCACGCATGCCCGGCAACAACACCAGCCGGATGAGCGGGTTCATGTCGCCCAGGCAAGGCGTCTTGGAGATGAACAGGCCACCTGGAGCGAGCAGCGCGTAAATGCGCGCCAGCGTACCGGGCAGATCGCGGACCAGATGCAGGTAACTGAAACCCAGCACCGCATGGAAGGGCTCGCCCTCGGGAAGGATCTCGTCGGCGCTGGCAACGCGAAAATGCAGCCCCGGCACAGGATCATGGACATATTTTTCCTGGGCGATCGCGATCATTTCCGGCGAAATGTCGCTCGCCAGATAGCTTTGCACACCGCCGGCCAGTCTGAGCGCCGTACTGCCCGTACCGCACCCCAGCTCGAGCACCCGGTCCCCGGGCGACAAGAAGCCGGCGGTCCGTTGCAGCGTACGCTCATACCCTGCCTGATCTGCAATTGCGGACTTCGCATATTTTCGGGCCGACTTGTTCCAGAACCGGGCATCGCTGGCGATCGTCATGATGCGGCACTCCTTGCCCACGCCGGGCTCAAAAGGACGACTTCAGTTCGGCAAGATGGTGTCGCCGGCCGCCAGGTTCCATGTAAGCCGGTCACAGAACTCATGCGTTCCCACCCGGCGCCCCCGGACCGGTCCGCGACTCGTGCCGGTCTGATTGCCGAACCATCGTGCGTTTCACGATACCTGCGCGGCGCATATCTGCCATCTCCCCGGGTGCAAACCCGCCATGACCGTGCCAAAGCCCCTTTTCCGCCCCATTCCGGTCCGATAGCCTGCCGGCTTCAAGACCATGGTGGCGATTGAGAGTGGGGAACCGACCATGTCCGGCGGCAGCGCGCCTTCCAAGCTATATCTGGTGCTGGAAACCGGCCCGAGCGCCGAAGCACGCCTGACAGCCGCCCTGGCCGGCGCCACGCCCTCGTCGCTGCTGCTGGCACCGCCGCGCGGCAAGACGCTCGACGCCGCCTCCGTGCTGCCCTTGCTGGAAACCGCTCAGCGCCGCGACATTGCCGTCATGCTGGCCGACGACGCCCAGCTCGTCCGCACCACCAAGGCCGACGGCGTCCACCTCACCTGGTCCAAGGACATCGCCGCGCGCGCGGCCGAGGCACGCGAGATTCTTGGCCACCGCTTCATGCTCGGCGCCGACGTCGGCCGTTCCCGCCACGACGCCATGGAAATCGGCGAAGCCGGCGCCGACTACATCGCCTTTGGCATTCCCGACCATGTCGAGGATCGCGACACCGCACGCCAGCGGCGCACGGAGTTGTGCCAGTGGTGGTCGGAGATCTTCGAAGTGCCCTGCGTCGCTTTCAATGTCGATAACGTCGAAGAAGCCGGCCATCTGGCCACCCTGGGTACCGACTTCATCGCCCTGTCGCTGCCGCACGCAGCCACTGCCGACGAGATCAGAAATTTTGTCGAGGACGCCGACCGGCGTCTGGCCGCAACCGCACGCGCGGCATGAAGCGGCGGTGCGCGCAAAGCTGCCGCGCCAAGCCATCGGGAGGGCACATGCCTCGCGCTTCGAGCACCAGGATCTGGCTGTCTGCCTTCATCGCAGGCGTGACCTGCGCTGTGGGTGCGCCACCCCTCGACGCCGAAACCAGTTCGTGGGTCCAGCGCAGCACCGAGCCAGCACCCGGCAAGCCGCGCCCGCCTGAAACCAGACGCACGAGGACCACCGAAGCCAAGCCCGATGCGGCACTCGAAGGCCCCGGCGTTTCCCTGCATCCCAAGGCGCAGCACAGGTTCCAGAAGGACAAGCCCAAGCTCGGCATTCAAAAGCCCCCGCCCGGCCAGGACGATCCCTATCTCGCCTTCGATCAGGGCCGCTACCTGACCGCGCTCGAACTGGCCAACAAGCTCGTCGAAAAGGGGGACGCACGCGCGCACACCTTGATCGCGCGCATTCATGCCGAGGGACTCGGTGTCGCCAAGAACGAAGGCCTCGCCGCCCAGTGGTACAAGCGCGCCGCCGAATTGGGCGACGTCGACGGCATCTTCGCCTACGGCGTCATTCTCGCCGAAGGCCGCGGCGTCAAGAAGGATCGCGATGGCGCCGCACAGATGTTCGAACGCGCTGCCAAGACCGGACACGCCGCCGCCAACTACAATCTGGGCCTTCTGTTCCTGCGCGGCGACGGCAAGCCCGAGAACCCCTATCGCGCCGCCCAGCACATCCGCTATGCCGCCGAGCAGGGCATCGCCGCCGCGCAATACGATCTGGCGACCCTCTACCAGAACGGCACCGGCGTTGCCCATGACGCGGTCGAAACCTCCAAGTGGCTGCGCGCTGCCGCCGATCAGGGCATGGCCGCCGCCCAATACGATTACGCCGTGCTGCTCTTGAAGGGTCTCGGCCTCACCGCCGACGAGGCCAAGGCGGTCGACTATCTCAAGGCCGCCGCGCAGAGCAACATCCCCGGTGCGCAGAACCGCCTCGCGCATGTCTATCTGGAAGGCATCGGCGTCAAGAAGGACAAGGCCGAAGCCGCCAAGTGGCGCCTCATCGCCAAGGCCGGCGGCATCGCCGAGGACAAGGTGCTCGACAAGCTGGTGGCCGATCTGCCCAAGTCTGAGCAACAAGCCGCCGAGCGCGCCGCGATCGCCTGGCGCGAGAAAAAGCTGCTGCCGTTCTAGGGCCTTTGGCGCCATAGCCGTCCGAAGCCCAGGTG
>CAZDNY010000424.1:0-3518 GCA_964506885.1 uncultured Hyphomicrobiaceae bacterium
GCCCGCTCGAAGCGCGCGATAGACCTGGTCGAGGTCGTCGGAACCGATGCAATAGGGCGGCATGACGTAAATGGTGTTGCCGAGCGGGCGAAGCAGAACGCCGCGGGCCAGGAATTCGCGTTGCAGGGTCGGGCCGATGTTAGCCAAATATCCGCCATCAGGGACGTCGATGTCGAGGGCGGTAATGGTGCCGATCTGGCGGGCGTTGGTGAAGGCGTTGTCGGTGCCGACGGCTGCGAGACGGCGGCGCTGCATGGCGGCCAGTTGCGATATCCGATCGATGACGGGCTCGGTGCGCCATATCTCGACATTGGCAAGGGCCGCGGCACAGGCAATCGGATTGGCCGTGAACGACGACGAGTGGAAGAAGGTTCGGGAGCGGTCGGTCGAATAATGGCTGTCGAAGATCTCCTCGGTGGCGAGTGTCGCGGCGAGGGGGACGGCGCCACCGGTCAGTCCCTTGGCCATGCACAACAGATCAGGTGAAACGCCAGCCTGCTCGCAGGCGAACAGCGTGCCGGTGCGGCCCCAACCGGTCATCACCTCATCAGCGATGAAGAGTGCGCCGTGGTGACGCGTTATGCGCGCCATCTCAGCGAGCGCCTCGGGGGCATAGACGAGCATGCCGCCGGCGCCGAGGATCAGCGGTTCGACGATGAGGGCGGCAACATCGCCGCTGCGGCACGCGGCTTCGATGGCGTCATAGGTCGCCTGCTCGCTGCCTGGGGCGGGGAACGGAATCCGGGTGACGTCGTAGAGCAGAGGCTGATAGGCAGCGTTGAACACGCCACGCGCGCCGGCGGCCATCGTGCCGACGGTGTCGCCGTGATAGGCGTGTTCGAGAGCGAGGATGCGCGTGCGCTTTGCCCCAAGGTTGTGGAAGTGGCCGAGCGCCATCTTGAGGGCGACCTCTACGGCGGTCGACCCGCTGTCGGAGTAGAAGACGTAAGACATCCCGGCGGGCGCGATGTCGATCAACTGGCGGGCGAGCGCCTCGGCGGGCTCATGCGTGCAACCTGCAAAAATCACCTGATCGAGCTTTTCGGCCTGATCCCTGATGGCGGCCATGATCCTGGGGTGGCAGTGACCGTGTGTGATGACCCACCAAGAGGAAATGGCATCGATGATGACCTCATGCTCGTTGGTCCAAAGACGTGCGCCGTCTGCTGCGGCGACGCGGATCGGAGCGGGCGCGATGGCATGCTGGGTGAACGGGTGCCAGACAGGGGATGTGCGCTCACGGGTCATTGCGCCTTCTCCCAGGCGCGGTGGAGCGGCGTCAGATCGAGATGCGATCGTGCTGCTTCGAGAAGCGTTGCGCGGTCCAAGGGGTCCAGTCGGGGCAGGCGGCCAAGCACGGGGACTTGCGCGAAGTCGGCTATGGTGCGTTGCGTGTCGGTGTTTTCCTCGCCCATGAAAAGGATGCCAACGATGGGTATGGCGCGGGCGCGCATCGCTTCGACGGACAACAGTGTGTGATTGATGGTGCCGAGCCGCGTTGCGCTGACGAGAACGGTCGGTCTGTTCCAGCGGGCGATGACGTGGATCTGAAGTACCTCTCGTGTCAGCGGAACGAGTAGTCCACCGGCTGGCTCGATGACGAGAGGGGCATCGCTCTTGGGGGGGATGAGTGTGGCGGTGTCGATGGTGATGCCATCCAGTTCCGCAGCGCGATGCGGGGAGGCTGGTGTCTTCAGGCGGTATGCCTCGGGGTGAGCCCGCGCGGGGTCGAGGCCGGCCAATCGCATGACTGTTTCGCGATCGGTGTCTGCCTCGAGGCCGGCCTGGACTGGTTTCCAATAGTCGGCGTCGAGCAGCGCCACGAGAGCCGCTGCGGCGACCGTCTTGCCGATGTCGGTGTCTGTGCCTGAAACAACCACGGCGCGTGTCATTGGCATGCCTCCGTCAGCATCGGTGCCAGCGTGTCGATAAGCCGGGTTACGTCGCCGGCAGAAACGTTGAGCGTCAGCGAGAGGCGGAGCCGCGCAGTCCCCTCAGGGACTGTCGGCGGGCGAATGGCGCGAACATCGAAGCCCGCAGCCTGCAAAGCCTCGGCGATGCGTAGCGCGGTCTCGTCGCGATGAACGATGACCGGCTGGATGTGCGTGCCGGTGGGCGTGATGCCACATCGCTCCCCCAGGAGGCTGCCGGCGTGCGCCATGAGCTGCTCCAGCTTTCGGCGGCGTTCGGGCTCGTCGCGCACGATGGCGATTGCGGCGCGGACCGTGGCCGCGATCAGAGGCGAGGGTGCCGTGGCATAGATGAAAGGGCGTGCGCGGTTGACCATGTAGTCGCGCAGCGTTGCGGACATGGTGAGGAGCGCACCGGATACACCGAGCGCCTTGCCGCACGTGTGGAGCGCTACGACGTTGTCGCGTCCTTCCAGAGCGGCGCCGAGGCCGCGGCCGTCCGGGCCCAGGACACCGGTTGCGTGTGCTTCGTCGATGATCAGCATCGCGTCTTGCCTGTCGGCGAGGTCGGCAAAGTCGGCCAGCGGTGCGCAGTCGCCGTCCATCGAATAGAGGCTTTCGACCGCGATCCATACGCGGCCCTTGCCGCCGCTTTTGCGCCAGGCGGTCATCACGTGTTCGGCGGCTGTGGGATCATTGTGGGCGAAGGCGCGGCTTTCGGCGCGCGACATGGCCATGCCGTCGTGCACGCTGGCGTGAATCAGTTCGTCGTGGGCGATGAGATCGCCACGCTGCGGCAATGTCGCGAAGAGTGCAGTGTTGGCTGCGAAGCCGCCGCCGAAGAAGAGTGCTGTTTCGGCGCGGAAGAACTGTGCCGCTTCGGCCTCCAGGGCCTCGTGCTCGGGGTGATTGCCGCGCAACAGCCGCGAGCCGCCGGCGCCTGTCGGGACGCCGCGATCGAGCGCGGCGCGCGTAGCATCTCTGAGGGCCTGCGAGCCCGCGAGGCCGAGATAGTCGTTGGACGCAAAGTCGAGGCCGTGGCGCGGCTGCAGTGTGCGCAGGCGGCGGCGGCGGTCGAGAGCCGCGAGGGATCGCTTATGCGCTTCGTGCATGCCTGCCGCATCCGGCTGCGGCGGCCGATGCGCCTTCAGCGGCATGCGCGCCGTCACCTTGGTCGAGGTCGCTCGCCGCGGCAACGTCGGCTTCGATCTCCAGGCCCTCGATGCCCAGGCGCCGGAAGAGTGCGGTGTCCTTGTCCTCGCCGGGATTGTCGGTGGTCAAGAGCGTGTCGCCGACGAAGATCGAGTTGGCCCCGGCAAAGAAGCACAGCGCCTGCAGCTCGTCGCTCATCTCGGTGCGGCCGGCGGACAGACGCACGAACGAGCGCGGCATCATGATGCGGGCGAGCGCGATGGTGCGGACGAAGTCGATCGGATCTATGGGCGCGACCTTCTCCAAAGGCGTTCCCGGGATCGCAATCAGCATGTTGATCGGCACGCTTTCGGGGTGCTCGTCGAGGTTGGCGAGTGTGACCAGCATGTCGATGCGGTCGGCCGGCGTTTCACCCATGCCGACGATGCCGCCGGAGCAGACCTTCATGCCGGCCTC
>CAZDNY010000425.1:0-3518 GCA_964506885.1 uncultured Hyphomicrobiaceae bacterium
CGCCTCGGCCCGTCCATCCGCAGCCGTCCCCGGGCTCCCATCACCCTTCGCCAGCACATCAATGCCTTTGGTGCGAACGTGAGCGATCAGCCGTCCCGCATCACACGCGATGAGTTCCAGTTCCGCGACCAGGTCCTTCATATTCTGCCCCTTGTTCGCAGATGCTCGACGATCTGGTCGACGAGAACGTCGGGATCCACCCGCTCTGTGACCAGGTGGATATCAGCCGCTTCAGGGGGCTCATAAGGGCTATCGATGCCGGTGAAATTTTTCACCTTTCCAGCGAGCGCCTTGGCGTAAAGCCCTTTTGGATCGCGCCGCTTGCATTCCTCGATCGAGGCATCGACAAACACCTCCACGAACTCATCGCCTTCTAAGAGGTCACGCACCATGCGGCGCTCGGCCCGGAACGGAGAGATGAATGAGCACATCACAATGAGCCCCGCATCCACGAAGAGCTTCGCCACTTCTCCGATCCGCCGGATGTTCTCAACGCGGTCGATATCCGTGAAGCCCAGATCGTGATTGAGGCCGTGCCGGACGTTATCACCGTCCAGCACATACGTGTGACGTCCCAATTCGTGCAAACGCTGTTCGAGGCGCTTGGCGAGCGTCGACTTGCCCGATCCCGACAATCCTGTGAACCAGATGACCGTCGCCTTTTGCTGTTTGGCATTGGCGCGGGCCGCCTTGTCGACGAAGAGTTCTTCAACGTGGATATTGGTGGCACGCCGAAGACCGAACAGGATCACACCAGCAGCTGCTGTGGTGTTCGTCGCGCCATCGACAAGGGTGAAGGCCCCCGTTTCGGGGTTATCGGCATAAGCATCAAACACGATTGGCGCAGCTGTCGCCAGATTGCAAACCCCGATCTCATTGATCTCGAGAGTCCGGGCCGCCAAATGTTCGCGCGTATGCCGGTCGATGCGATACTTGATGGCCGTGACACTCGCCGGCACCCTTCGCGCACCGATCCGCAATTCATAAGTGCGCCCGGGAAGAAGGTGCGTTTCGGCAAGCCAAACAATGTGACCCGCCATCTGATCCGACACTTCAGGACGCTCGGTTGCCGGCGCCAACAGATCGCCGCGCGCGATGTCGATATCGTCTGCGAGGACCAAAGTCACCGCGTCCCCCTGAGACGCGTGATCAGGTTCGCCATCCGCCGTGACGATGCGCCTGACCGTGCTCTGGCGTCCTGAGATCGCGGAAACGATATCGTCACCGACCCGGACCCGTCCCGAGGCAACCGTCCCCGCGTATCCGCAAGAAGCGGCCGCAGACCTCACAACCCGCTCAACCGAAAACCGGAACGGAAGCTGCTGGCCCTCCGGTTCAACGTCGGGCGCAGGTTTGTGAAACTCTGAAGCCACCTCGCGCAGGACATGGACAGCTTCGGCCTCGAGGGTTTTCGGGTCTTTGGTCATGATCCTACGTGAAACCGTTCATCTGCGTGTCAGCCATGACCCAGACTGGCGAGCTAAGCCTTGATGGGCTCCCATAGCACAGCGAGAGTGATCCTTCCCCTCCAGCTGTCAGCGCAAATTGTGCAAAACTAAGATGGCAGGAAGCAAAGTCGAGTTGACTTCAAACCACAGCAAAGCAACAAATGAGAGCAGAAATCGTCCGCCAAGATCATTATTGAGGCCAAAAGACTGAAATATATAAAGAAAGATTAAATCTCCTCTTGCCTCCTCACTTATTTAGATCCCTACAGCCCCTGCATTGAAAGGCTCGATCGTGTCATCGTCGTCCGATCCAAACGCATGGCCTCCCTTTGAAACCGCCCAAAGCACGCTTCTTGGTCTGATCGCTTTCACCGCTGCGATCGCCCCTCTGGGTCTGCCCACCTTGGTCGTGCTGCTGTTTCTACTCACGCTGGCGCAAAACCAATACGAAGGCAGCGGCATGCGCCCGGTCTGGCGCACCCTGACGACGGAGCCCGCCCACCTCGCTGCATTGGCCTTTTTTCTCTTCGCCGCGTTGAGTTCCGCCTGGTCAGCCCACCCCCTTTATGGACTGCGAAGCATCGCCCAATGCGGTCTGGTTGCCTTGAGTGCCTGGTACGTAGCCACCGCGCTCGACCAACAGATGCGGACCATTGGCCCCGAACGGCGCACGAGGTTCACGCGCGCCATCCCGATCGCGGCACCCTTTATCGGCTTCTATTTCCTCTTGGATGCCCTGACCGCCGACGGTGCAACGTTGTTCTTTGCGCGCAACTTTCCCTGGATCTTCGATGGCATGGGCAACGCGATCATCTACTCAAAGGATCGGGTCCCGATCGGTTTTGATGAGATCTATTTCAATCGCATTGCAGCCGCGTTGGTCTTGATCACCGCAGGCATTACGGCAGCGTTCCGGTTCTGGCCACGCCCGTCGTGGGGACCTGTGTTGGCGATCACAACAGCCATCGGCATGATCCTGATTTGCTTGAAATCAGGATCGGCAACCGCGCTCTTGACGAGCATCATCGCCGTTGGCGTGTTCGCGCTTGCGGTGTGGTCCTCACGTAGGACTTTGAGGCTTCTCCAGGTAACCTTCCTGGTCCTCACGTTTGCGGCCATCCCATTGTCGCTGCTCCCAATGAAGGCCGGGCTGGACACGAACACCAAATTGCCGTTCAGCTTCCGCGAGCGTGCGATCATTTGGAACGATCTGTCCCACCTGGCGTTGACCCGGCCCTGGTTTGGGATCGGCGTCAAGTCGGTGAAATCCATGACCCAATGGCCATCCGAGATGTCAGGCGCCAACAAACCTCGGAAGGAACCACAGGCCTACGTCCACCCCCATAACGGCTATTTGCAAGTCTGGCTTGAAATGGGCCTGATGGGTGCCGTTCTATTCGCCCTTGCGGGCACCTTCCTGCTGGGTCTCGTCACCCGGCTTATGCCGACGATGCAGCCCTTTGCACTCGCCATGGCCGCCGCCACGATGACCATGATCGGTCCGGGCTGGGAACTCTGGCAACCCTGGCTCGTTGCGGCGATCGGATCAGGTTGGATTGCCCTGCTCCTGCTGCGTCACGACTTCGAAGAGCATCGCAGCACATGGACGCTGCGAGATTGACGCCAGCCCACGCGGCTTCAGGTTTTGCCGATGGGAGGACGGAACCGACGCCCCCCTGGCAGGGATGCGAGGATCAGCCGAAGATCCATCAAAGCGCTTGCATGCGCTAAGTAGACCGCGTCGACACGCGCCAATCGATCGGGCTCCGACATGTCGATTCCATGGACTTGCGCCAACCCTGTGATCCCCGGCCGCACATCATTGACGCCCAGTCGCCGCCGCGCTTCGATCAAGTGCGTCTGAGACGGAAGACACGGCCTCGGTCCGACCAGGCTCATGTGACCAAGAAGGACATTGAAGAGTTGCGGCAGTTCATCGAGCTTCGTGCGACGCAAGACATGTCCAACGCGGGTGACGTCGGAGGGAACGGATTGATGCGTGGGCCGCTCCGGCGCTGATACGTGCATGGACCGAAATTTATGACAGCGGAAGATACGCTCGCCCCGTCC
>CAZDNY010000426.1:0-3515 GCA_964506885.1 uncultured Hyphomicrobiaceae bacterium
TGTTTCGACCCTGACACCGGCCCGTGCCTCACCGCCGCCCGCGGTGATCGTCGGCAGGATATGTTCGGCAAAGGCCGCGCCGCCGCCGACCGGATACCAGGCCCCACTTACGAGGTAGGACGCGGAAATCAGAGCATGCATTGCGAAACTGGCCTTACTGGGCCTGCCGCCATGGTCGAACCATTGCGCAGCGAAGACGGCGGCCAGTTCCGAGTTATCGGTGATCTCGTCGATCACCTCCTGCGTCGTCCGCCCGCACCAGCGTTCGATGGCGCGGCCATTCCACCATTGCAAAGCGGTGCCGACAAGTTCGGGCAGAGCGCGCGTCGGGAAGATCTTTTGAATTGCCTCCCGGCCTTCCCTGAGTGCTGTGGTCCAGGCTTCGATGGCATTTGCCTCATCAGGGAACCTGTCCTTGAGATCACGCTCCTGCGCCTCGAAGGGGCGCGACAATGTGAGGGTGGGTGTGTCGCCGATATGAAGGTTGTCATAGATGGCCCCCATCGACGTGAATTCGATCGGCGTGTCGGACAGCCAGTCCAACAGGTCGCGCTCGCGATCGCCCGGGGCGATACCGCTCAGGTAATGGATGCCCGCATCCCAGGTGAAGCCCTCGCGGGAAAAGCTGTGGGTCAGGCCACCAAGGGTCTCATATTGCTCCAGGAGGAGCACCTTGTGCCCGACTTTCGACAGCGCAGCAGCAGCAGCCATGCCGCCGATGCCCGAGCCGATGACAATAGCGTCAAACTCACTGTTTGCAGGAGACTTTGACATTCGAAAACGAGACCAGTCCACAGACCACCGCGCATTGATGTTTGTCATTCGCGCGACAGAAAACTTTTTCTCTGTCAGGTCTCGACCGGGTCACCAGCGAATTTCACGCGGCATCTGATTGCGCATCCGGTCGGATCTTGGTCGCGAACCGCGCCATTACAGTGCGTTCGCCACGGCAACATCAGCGGCAGACAAAAGAAAAAGGGCGCAGTCCCTCCCCGGGCTGCGCCCTCAAGAACCGGCCGTTCGCTGGGGGGAAGCGGTGGCCGGGATCAGGAGAAGCAATGCATGATGGATGCATCTAGCCACAGCGGGCATGCATCGAACCTGAACGCGCCATTCATCTGGCGTTCATGTTCCGGGACGTGGCGACGCGATGGTGCTGACGGGGGCGCCGGCAGGCGGATCTCGGGGCAGGACCGTGCCCGGTGTGGCCCCGTTCAGCCGCCGGACTCGAGCTGTTCGCGCAGCATTTCCAGTTCGAGCCACTGGCCTTCTTTTTCGCCAAGCGCTCCTTGGGCAGCGGCAAGCCTCTGCGTTGCCTGAGCAAATGCGCCGGGATCCTTGGTGAAGAGTGCCGGATCGGCGATCTTCGATTCCAGGGCCGCGATTTCCTGTTCCAGGCTGGCGATCTCGCCGGGCAGGTTTTCGAGTGCGTGCTTTTCCTTGAATGACAGCTTGCGCCTCGCTTGGGGTGATGGCGTTGCCACAGGAGCGGATCCGCCGGTCCCGTCCGCCGTGCCAGTTGCCGGCTTCTCGCCTGCCGCCTTTGCGTCCGCGTTCCTGCCGCGCGCCACCGCCGCCGGCCGCTGCCCGCGGCGCTGCGCGAGCATGTCCGAATAGCCGCCCGCATACTCGATCCAGCGGCCTTCGCCTTCAAAGCAGATCGTCGAGGTCACGACGCGGTCAAGGAAGTCGCGATCATGACTGACCAGCAGAACCGTGCCCTCGTAATCGGCCAACAGCTCCTGCAGCAGGTCCAGCGTTTCCAGATCGAGATCGTTGGTCGGCTCGTCGAGGACCAGCAGGTTCGACGGCAGGGCGAGGGCGCGGGCCAGCATGAGGCGGGCGCGCTCACCGCCCGACAGCACGGAAACGGGTGAGCGAACCTGCTCGGGCAGGAACAGGAAATCCTTCATGTAGCTGGCGACGTGGCGGGCCTTGCCGTTGACGATCACCTGATCGCCACGGCCGCGCGTCAATGCCTCGGCAACCGTCCAGGCCGGCTCCAATTCATCGCGCTTCTGGTCGAGAACCACCATCTCGATGTTGGTGCCCAAACGCAGCGTTCCCGAATCGGGCTCGAGCGCGCCGGTCAGCAGCTTGACCAACGTTGTCTTGCCGGCTCCGTTCGGCCCGACGAAGCCGACACGGTCGCCGCGCATGATGCGGGTCGAGAAGCGGTCCACGAGAACCCGCTCGGGATAGGATTTGACGAGGTCGATCGCCTCGATGACGAGCTTGCCGGAGAGACGGGCATCGGAGGCCTCGAGCTTCACGTTGCCTTCGACGCGGCGGCGGTCGCGGCGCTGCTGGCGCAGTTCGGCCAGTTCACGCACACGGCGGACGTTGCGCTTGCGGCGCGCGGTAACCCCGCCGTGCATCCACTTTTCCTCGCGCGCGATCTTGCGGTCGAGTTTGTGGGCGTCGCGTTCCTCCTCGGCTATGAGGTCGTCGCGCCACTGCTCGAAACCCGCGAAACCCGATTCGAGACGGCGTGTGACACCGCGATCGAGCCAGACCGTGGTGCGCGAGAGCGTTTCCAGGAAGCGGCGGTCGTGCGAGATCAGCACGATGGCGGAGCGCAAGCCGGCAAGCGTGCGCTCGAGCCACTCGATGGCTGGCAGATCGAGATGATTGGTCGGTTCATCGAGAAGCAGGAGATCGGGCCGCGCGGCAATCGCCTGCGCCAGCGCCGCGCGGCGAGCCTCGCCGCCCGACAGCCGCGCAACCTCTTCCTCGCCGGTCAATCCCAGGTCTATGAGCGCCTGGCGGGCGACGTGCGGGTCGTCGGTCGGTTTCAATCCCGCCTCGACGAAATCGAACGTCGTTTCGAATCCGGTGAAGTCGGTTTCCTGGGCGAGATAGCGGACCACCGCGCCGGGATGCACGAAGCGCTCGCCCTGCTCGGGCTGGACGAAGCCCGCTGCGATTTTCAAAAGCGTGGACTTGCCCGATCCGTTGCGGCCGACGAGGGCGATGCGGTCGCCCGGCGCGACGATGAGATCGGCGGCGGTGAGCAGGGGCGTTCCGCCGAACGACAGCGCAATGCCCTGCAGCGTGAGTATGGGGGCTGCCATGCTCAGGCCTCCGTGGTGATGCGCGTGGCCGCGCAAGGGGCGGCGATTGCGAACGCCAACCCTGATGCTCGCGGCGACCGCTGACGAAAGGCGCGGTGGTTTGTCAGTGCATGGATCACAGCATTCATGGTGTTTGGGAGGAACCTCGCCCGGTCTCTTGATGGCGTCGTGGGCGGCACGGAGGCAGGCCGCCTCTTCTGGTGTGATGATTCAGAAGTTCGCCACCACCTGCGGCTAGGTGCAGTGCGAACTTATGAATCTGAATCACACGAGCAACTCTATGATTCTCGTGTCCCTTCTGTCTGCGAAGTTGGCTCAGGTGGTTGCGGCGGTGGGGAGGCGAACTTCGCAGACGGGACACTAGAGCAGGACCGCCGTCTTGCATACCTGATCGGCAGAGCCCGGTGGACCCGCCTGCTCGAAGGTGCCTGCCGCCGCACA
>CAZDNY010000427.1:0-3509 GCA_964506885.1 uncultured Hyphomicrobiaceae bacterium
CGTGCTTGTCTCACTCGATGGCGCCATCCAGCAGGACTTTTTCGCGCATACCACCGCGGTCTAGCCGTTCAACTGGAGTGTGGGCACTGCGGCCCGCCTCCGGCCTACATGTCGTCACCGCGCCGGTGCCGGCGACCACCGCGATCGCGCCTCAAACCCTTTTCCGCAAACAGTTTGCGCTCCTCCGGCGTCATCTTGGACACCAGTTCCACGAAATCCGAAGCAACACGGCCGCGAAAGTTCTGCCGGGCCGCGTTGACCTCTGAAAGCGAACGCTCGAGCGCCGCCCTGTCGAACGGCTCACGCGCAATCGCCTCACGCACCGCCTGACGTAGAGCACCGACCTTCTCACGCTCCTCGCGCGCCGCCGCGCGATTGGCCCGCATCACATCGCGCAACTCCGAACGCCGCGCTTCAGGCAGTTCCCGCAGAAAACCGCGCATGCCGCCGCCCTTATGACGGCTGTACCAGCCGTCGCCATGGTGATGCACCCACATGCGGCCGGCTGCAACGCCGACGAACACCATATTGACCATCAGCGAAGCCAGCAGCGCAATCGTCACCCAGCGCGGCGTGCCGCTCGAAGCCCGGCTTTTCGTATCATTCGTCTCAGTCATCACAACAGGTCCTCAATGACGCTATCAAGGCTGTCCTCGCCCATGACAAGCTGCTGCACGACGCCATCCTCGCCCACCTCGGCTACCGTTTGACCCGTTGCTACGATCTCGCTCGATGTCGCCGAAAGGCCGATCAGGATGCCAAAAACCAGTGACGCCGCCAGCATCGCCACCGAGGCAGCCGGCCCCCGTCCGGGCGCTTCGAGCATCGCCGCAAACCAGGGCCGATTTTCCGGCACATCACGCGACCGCGCCCGCAGGCCCACCCGGTCGTTCTGCCCGTCACGTGACGCCTCCACGACCGCTGCTTGTGGTGCTTCGCCCTGCCAGCGCCCTTCCACCTCCGCCGCTGCCACGATCCGCTGCGTCAGATCTGCCAGCCGCGCCGGGCCCAGGGTAGGCGCCTTGTCCAACACCCTGTCGAGTGCGCGGGCCTCTGCCACGATGGCCGCTGCGGCCGCGTCGGTCGCAATAAGCTGCGCCATGTCACGCCGCTCGGCCGCCGGCCAGCGCTCGCGATCACCGCCATGCGTCTCGACCAGAGACCTCAGCCGCTCAAGTTGTGTCGCCCGATCCGGCATTGTCATTTTCCATTCCGCCGTCGTTCAAGTGTTGACGCGAGATCACCCACGCCGCGCATCCAATCAACCAGCCCCGTCATGATCATCGCCCTGGTCCACGATCAGCTCCTGCCAATCGTCCCGCAAAGCTGTTTTCAAGCCGCGCCGCCCACGCGCCAGCAGCGATTCCACAGCCTCGTCGCTGATGCTCATGCTTGCCGCTACCTCGCGCTGGCTCAGGCCCTCGAAATGAAACAGAGTCAACGCCAGTCGTTGCCGCTCAGGCAGCGCCTGCAACGCCTGATCGACGCGCACCGAGATCTCTTCACCCACCAGCGCCCGCAGTTGATCAGCCGCCACCGGCACTTCCGGAACATCGTCGGTGACATCCGTCCGGCGACGCGTACGGATGCGGTCGATCGCCAGGTTGGAAACGACCCTGCGCAACCACGGCCGCACCCCGGCAGCTTCGACAGCCAGACCACCACCGAGACGCCACAGCTTCAGGAAGGCTTCCTGCGTGATGTCCTCGGCTTCCGCGTCGTCACCCAGCATGCGCCGCGCGATAGCCGATACCGCTGCAACATGCCGCTCCACAAGAACACCGAATGCGCTCCCGTCACCCGCAGCAACGCGCGTGACCAGAACCGCATCGCTCACATTCTCGCCCTCCGCATCGGAGACGGAAGACTGCGCCGGTTGGCTCGATTTCACAGCCACGCATGCCCTTTGCATAACGCCCGCGGATCCCGTCACTGACCCGTCCTCCACGCAAAGTGGATCTTTGAAGACCGCAGCGTTCCTTCGGTCGGCCGGTTTTGAACGTCCAGGCTCGATAACCCCCCGGACATCATGGCCGCCAGTCATGACGCGGCCAACATGATGCCCGGCGGGGCTTTGCGCAACCAGACTTACTTGTCGCCCTGCTCGCGCTTCTTTTCCCAGCGCTCGGCCATACCCGGCGGCAGGTCCGCAGCCGTGATCTTGCCGTCCTTGTCCAGATCGATGTCGGCAAAGCGCTGTTTGCTGCGCGCGGTGAATTCATCGCGCGATACCGTACCATTGCCATCAGCGTCGAGAACGTGCAGCTGCTTCTTCTGGAACCAGCCGAGGCGCTCGGCCGCACGCGCTTCCAGATCGGCGGCGGTGATCACACCATCACCGTTGGCATCCATCCGGGAGAACCGTTGCTCGCGACGCTCCGCACGCCGCTCCGCACGATCACCGCGCCCACGCCCGGCCTCATCGCCCTTGCCTTCCATTCCACTCATGCCCGACATGCCTTCCATGCCCTGGCGCTCGTATTTGCCGTGGCCGCCGCCATGATGGCGGCCATACCCGCGATGACCGTGGTGACCGCCGCGCATACCGCGTCGACCATGACCTGCCATCTTTTCGAATTCTTCCTTGGTCACCTGACCGTCGCCGTCGGCATCCAGTCGCGCCATCATGATGCGCTGGCGCTGCCCGGCCTTCTGTTGCATGCGCGCGGTCAGCTCGGACGCATCGAGCGCACCGTCGGCGGTGGTATCGAGCGCGGCGAAGCGGTCTGAACGCGGCTTGAGAAACTCGTCCAGCGTCACCGTACCGTCACCATCCGCGTCAAGCCGCTTCAGGCGCATGTAGCGGCCCATTTTTCCGTGCCGCTTGCCGCCGCGGTGATACCCGTGTCCTTTGCCGTGATGCCCTTTGTGCCAGCCGCCATGACCGTGATGACCGCCGCCGAAATGGCCACCCGTCGCCGCGATGGCCGAAACCACGCCAACCGAAGCGAGCAGCACGACGCTGAGAGCCAAGCCCTTACGATTCATAGATAAAACCTCCATTGATCCGCAACTTCCCGTGCGTGTCTGCATAGGAAACGAACCACGGAGCTTTTTCCGTCGCCCAACAGGCTCATTTGTGCGACCCGGCTCAGGTCACAACTGCCTCGTAGATTTCCGCAACCGATGCCAGTGTGTCGGCGAGCCGCGTTTCCAGGGCCTGGAAGGTCGGTGCATCGCCGGCCCGCACGAGGAGTTCCTTGAGCCCCTTCGGCGCCGCCTCCGGATCGAACGGGCCGTCCAGGCAAAGCCGCAGGATCTGCGTCAGGTTGTGGATGAGTTCGGTCGCCGGAATGAGTACGTCCGCATGTTCGGCTGAAAGAACACCGTGCTGCGACAGCTTTCGCAACGCCCGCGCCGTGTTCTGGTCGAGCACCTCCGGTGTCTTTTCCGCAGCGGAAAGGATCAATTCAGGTGAATTGGGTGCTTCGTAGGGATCGTCAATGCCGGTAAAACCCTTGATTTCACCAGCCCGCGCCTTTTTGTACAATCCCTTCGGATCGCGTGAT
>CAZDNY010000428.1:0-3503 GCA_964506885.1 uncultured Hyphomicrobiaceae bacterium
CGGCCGTAGGCGGCCCCGTGGTTGCGGTAATGGAAGAGGGTGATGTTCCAGCGCGTGCCCAGCGTTTCGAGGAAGTGCAGCAGCGCGCCGGGGCGCTCGGGGAACTCGAAGCGGAAGAAACGTTCGCGCACGCCATCAGCACCGACGCCGCCGACCATGTGGCGCACGTGCAGGCGGGCGACCTCGTTTTGCGTGTAGTCGGCCACGTCATATCCGGCGGAGACGAGCGCCTGCTTGAGTTCGTCACGCTCCGTGGCGCCGCGTACCAACTGGACGCCAACGAAGACCTGGGCTGAGGTGCCGCCACGAAAGCGGTAATTGAATTCGGTCACAGGCCGGCGGCCGATGGTGCGGCAGAAGTCGAGGAAGCTGCCCGTCTTCTCGGGAATCGTGACGCCGAACAGGGCCTCGTGCTGTTCGCCGATTTCGGCGCGCTCGGTGACATGGCCGAGGCGATCGAAGTTCATGTTGGCGCCGGACAGGATGGTGACCAGATCGCGGCCCTGGGCGCCGGTCTTCCCCACCCACCGCTTGAGTCCCGCCAGGGCGAGGGCGCCGGCCGGTTCGACGATGGAGCGTGTATCCTCGAACACATCGCGGATCGCCGCGCAGACCTGATCTACGTCGACCGTGATGACCTCGTCGACGCGGTCGCGCAACAGCTCGAAGGTCAGATTGCCGACCTCCTTGACCGCACAACCATCCACGAACAGACCGACGTGTTGCAGCGGCACCGGGTGCCCGGCGCGCAAAGCCTCCGCCAACGAGGCCGCGTCATCGGGCTCGACGGCAATCACACGCACGCTGGGATCGAGTGCCTTGAGGTAGACGGCAATTCCGGCGCAAAGTCCGCCTCCTCCGACCGGCACGAAGACAGCATCCATGCGCCCGCGGTGCTGTGCCAGCAGCTCCATCGCCACGGTGCCCTGCCCGGCAATGACGGCGGGATCATTGAAGGGATGAATCAGCGTCCGGCCGTCGCGTGAGGCGATCTGCTCGCCATGGGCGGCGGCCTCGCTGTAGGAATCGCCATGCAGTTCGATGCGTGCGCCGAATGCCTCGACAGCGGAGATCTTGATGCGCGGCGTCGTCACCGGCATGACGATCAAAGCGCTGATCCCGAGCTGGGCGGCGCTGAAGGCAATGCCCTGGGCGTGGTTGCCAGCGGAAACCGCAACGACGCCACGCGCACGCTCTTGCTGGCTCAGCTGGCGCATCCGATTGTAGGCGCCGCGCAGCTTGAAGCTGAAGACAGGTTGCAGATCCTCCCTTTTCAGCCAAACGGCATTGCCGAGGCGCTTGGACAGCACCGGCGCGTGTTCGAGCGGGGTCGTGCGCGCAATGTCATAGACCGGCGCTGTCAGGATCGCGCGCAGCCAGCCGGTTTCGTCTTGTGGGATCATGGTTCGCGCACCCCTTGCCGCGATTGTCACCGGTCTGACGCTGCGCGAACGCAGGCCAGCGCACAAGGCGACTGATTTGCGCAACCTCTGTCAAGCGCTGGTTGCCCGATCATGGAGCGGGGCGCGACGACCTGATGGGGCAGGGCGCGATCCACCCTGTCGCCGCCAGAGCGTCAAAGCCCCGTGCCGTGATGCGCAAATCAGGTCTCGAACAGGTCCTTTCGGAATGCAGATGTCGGCAGCGGCACGTCGAGGCGGGCGATCAGGCCACTCGTTTTCCATTCCAGGTCATACATGCCGCCAAGGCCCAGCTTGAGCCCCCGCTCCAGAATGACGGTCCCGAACCCCCTGTGACGCGGGGCCGTGACCGGGAGACCGCCGCTTTCGGTCCAAACGATCTTCACGTGCACGTCATCGGCTGCCGGCGTCGTCGATACGGTCCAGGCAACCTCCACTCGCCCGGTCTCATTGGCGAAGGCGCCATGCTGGAGTGCGTTGGTCGCCAGTTCGTGGATGATCAAAGCCAGGTTCAGCGCGACCTGGGGCGGCAACAGCACCGGCGGCCCCGACAGCTTGATGCGGCGGGCGTCGATGGTGCCGTTGAGGCCGACCTGCGTGCGCAGCAGGTTTGCCAGGTCGGCGCCGTCCCATGTCTGTGCGGTCAAAAGATCATGTGCGCCCGACAGCGACTGGAGGCGGCCATTGAAGCGCGCGACGAAACTGCGCGGATCGCTCGACTGTCGCAGCGTCTGATTTGCGATCGACTGGATCGTCGCCAACGTGTTCTTGACCCGGTGATTGAGTTCGGACAGCAACAGGCGCTGGCGCTGTTCGGCCTGCTTGCGCTCATTGATGTCCTCGACAATGGCGATGACGTAGCGCTCGGCCCCGCTCGACGTCTCCTGCATGGAGACGGTGATCTCGACCCAGATCACGGCACCGTCCTTGCGGTAGTAGCGCTTGTCCAGGGAGTAACTGTCGATTGCGCCGCTCTTGAGTTTTTCGAAAAGATCCAGATCCTCTTTGAGATCGTCGGGATGGGTAATGTCCTGAAACGTCATCTGCACGAGTTCGGCCCTTGCATAGCCGACGATGTCGAGCAGGCGCTCGTTGACACGCAGCCAGCGCCCTTCGAGACTGACGTGCGCAATACCCACCGCCGCATTCTCGAAGGTGCCGCGAAAGCGCAGCTCACTTTCGCGCAAGGCCGCCTGGGCCGCCTTCTCGCCTGACATGTCGATGGCAATGGATGAATAATACTCGACGTCTCCGTCCTCGTTACGGTGGGCGACGATGGCATGCGAGGTCGGCACCTCGCGCCCGTCAGTGTCGATGATGGCGGTCTCTCCGCGCCATTGGCCTTGCTCGCGGGCAGTGGGGTAGCCTTGCGTTTGCAGCAGGTGCATTGCCCAGTCGGGGTGATGGTGAGCGACCAGCGCGTACTCGAGCGCACTGTCGGGCGCGTAACCCAGGATCTCGCGTCCGTAGCGGTTGAGGTAGAGAACGCGGCCATCCGGCGTGGCGCTGCGGATCAGGAAGGGGGCCTTCTCGACAATGCTGGCGACGCGGCGCAGTTCCGCCTCGGCATTCTCGCGTCGCGTGATGTCGACCCCACTGGCGACGAGATGCGTGATGCGGCCGGTGTTGTCGTGCAGGGGCGATAGCAGGAAATCGATCGTGATGAACCGATCGTCGGCAAGGCGCACGCGGGCATCGTAGCGAATTTCCCCGCCCCGCGCGCGCGCGATGGCGTCTTGCAGGCGGGCCTGCACGTTCGTATCGAACGACCACCAATAACATTCCCAAAACGGCTTGCCGCGCACGTCCTCCATAACCAGGTTGGCGGCTTTCAAAGGCGGATCGTTGGCATCCAGTAATGTGCCTTCCAGGTCGAGAATGCCGACGAATACGAACAGCGCATTGAGGATCTCATGGATCCGTGCGTCCTGCTGTGACGCCATGAATGCTGCACCGTCCTGGCCTGACGCGGGAGCCGGACGGTCCAGCGTGGCGGCAATCACTGCTGTGAGTTCGGCGAGAGCCGCCTTTGAGCGCCCGTCGAGCGCGCGCGGCTGGTCGTCGAAGATCCACACTGTTGCC
>CAZDNY010000429.1:0-3472 GCA_964506885.1 uncultured Hyphomicrobiaceae bacterium
CGGTTGAGACGCCAGGCGAACCACAGGGCGCACAAGAAAGCTACAAGCGCAACGAGCGCGGTTGCCGCAACCTGCCAGAGCGAAGGTGCCCACAGCGGCGCCGCAAACAAACGGTGGGCGACAAAGCCGGCAAGCAGGGCTGCGAGGTAACCCATCAGGAACGTGGCGTCGGCCGGGCGGCGGAAGAAGTCGATTCCAGGAAGCCAGGCATGCATGAGCGCAAAGCCCGGCGTATACCAGCCGAGCGCGTAGACCGAAGCGATAACCAGGGCAACGAGGACGAACCGGATCTCGCGACGCCACAGCGCGCCCGAGAACAACCCGAGTATCAGCAGCAGAACCGGCACCGCGCCGATGTAGAGCTGCCCCATGTTCTGCGCGATGTAGAGCCCGGTGTCGGACCAGGCGAAACTCGGCGGACCCCAGTAGTCCTCCATGCGCCCCGACGAGCCGAACACATCCGGAGCGAAGGCTGTGATGAACAGGGCCGGATGCAACGACCCCCGGCCCGCACCGATCAGATCGATCGCCGGACGGTTGGACTCCTGTGCCGAAAGCGCAGTCATCAGGATAGGCAGTGCGATGAGAGCGGCACCAGCGATCCCGCCGGCGAGAAGTGGAGCAAGGCTTGCGCGTAAGCGCTGGGCTGCACCTGTTTGCGTCTGAAAGGGTGCACCGGACCACCCGAACCAAAAGGCCACCACGTAGCCGATCAGCATGTAGACTGACAGCAGAGCCACCTGATCGCGCCCCAATACCAGGAAGGCGGCGACGATGCCCGCGGCCAGACCGTAGAGCGACGACGAACGCACCAGCGCCCGCTCCAGCAGCAACAGCACGATCGGCAGCATCGCCAGGCTCAGGACCTGCCCCGTATGCTGGATGCGCCACGCCATCGACGCCCCGAAGCCGAACGCCAGTGCAGCCACCACCGCTCCCGTCCAGTGCCACGACCGGTCGCGGAACCACACGACGACTGCCGACATGCCCGCCAGGATCGCGACAAGCACTGTCACGTCGACGGTATGCGACGTTGGATCGGACGTGACGCCGGTGAGCGCCCAGAAAGCGGGCGAGAAGAGCATGGATTGCGGATCGGCGATTTGGGCATGCCCTGAAAACACGTAGGGCGCCCATGCCGGGCTCTCGCCGGCCCAGATGCTTTGCGCCATGAACTGGATCTGCGGCAGGAAATGCGCCTTTGCATCCCACGGAATCGTAACGCGTCCGGACAGCCACGGCCAGCCGAGCACCGCCCAGGCAAGCATCACCAGCGCGAGCGCCGGCACCAGCGGCCAGACAGGAACGTCTTCATCGATCCAACGTGCTGATGGCTTTCGCACCTGCTGCTCCCTGGCCCGGATGCCTGTCGCGGGGCATTGGCACAACGCCACAGGCCGCCGCTCTATAGCACTCCGGCGGCCACCCTGCATTCACCACTCGGTCGCAAATGTCGCATCTCCATCAAGATTGCGGGTTAGTGACAAAGCTGGCAGAAGCTGCCCTCTCGTTGCCATGGTCCCTGCGTTATCTGGCGAGTGAGAAGACCTTCAGCATTCGATTCGAGATGGATCGGTCACCATGACCAGGACGCACAACATTCCGGAACTCGATCTCTCCGGCCTGCCTGCGGCCTACGCTGAAAGCCTGACACGCATCAAGGCCGCCCCCCGCGAACGGCCGTTCGTGGTTGCCCAGCTCGGCCAATCACTCGATGGGCGCATCGCTCTGCCGAGCGGCGAGAGCCGCTGGATCAACAACGACGCAGCCCTCGATCATCTGCATCGCCTGCGTGCGGTCGTCGATGCGGTCGTCGTGGGTATCGGTACCGCTCTGGCCGACGATCCGATGCTCAATGTCCGGCGTGTTGCCGGTCCCAGCCCCGCGCGCGTCGTCATAGATCCGGCGGGGCGCCTCTCGCGCGATGCGCGCCTGCTTGCCGACGATGGCGCTCCGCGCTTCATCGTTACGAGGCCTGGGGTTGCCACGCCGAACGGCGCCCGCCAGATCGTCGTCGAGGACCGTGCCTCCACCTTCTCGCCCGGTGCCATCGTTGCGGCACTCCACGCACAAGGATTGAGACGCATACTGATCGAAGGTGGCGCACAAACGGTCTCCACGTTCATTGACGCCGATGCCCTGGACCGGCTGCACGTTCTTGTCGCGCCATGTATTCTGGGGACCGGAAAAACCGGCATCAATCTGGCGCCGCTTGCGGCACTCAAGGATGCGCGCCGGCCACCGGCGCTTGTCCATGTTCTCGACGGCGGCGATGTGCTATTCGATTGCGACATGAGATCGGCAGGAGGTGCAGATCATGCCGCGACATGATGCAGTAAGGTCCGCAGTCTCTGAGCGCGACGCTGCGCACAAGCCCGTCGAAGTCTACAGCGCGACCGCGCGTCGCTTTCACTGGCTCGTGGTCGGTTTCCTGTTGCTGCAGTTCCCGATCGGTCTCGCGATGGTGTATCGCGGCGGCACGCTCAACATCTGGGACGGCCTGACCAACGCGCTCTATTCCAGCCACAAGCTGATCGGCATGATCGTGCTGCTCGTCGTCATCCTGCGGTTGGGTTATCGTATCGTGCATGGAGCGCCCGACGAAGAACCCACACTCGAGCCGTGGCACAGGATCGCCAGCGCGTTCAACCACTGGAGCCTGTACGTGCTTTTGATCGTAGTGCCGGTGCTGGGTTGGCTGGGCGTATCCTACTATCCCGCACTCGACGTGTTCGGCATCCTCAAGCTGCCGGGCCTCGTAGCGGCGAACCAGAAGACCGCGGAAGCCGTTTTCCAGTATCACGCCCTGGCCGCGTTCATACTCTTGGCGTTCGTTGCCGTTCATGTGGCCGCGGCGCTCTATCATTACCTGATCCGCAAGGACAACGTGCTCGCCCGCATGATCCCGCGCCTGATGCGCTAGATCATTTCCGCCTCGGGCGGATTGACCACCAGCCCGCTCTCCCTCCCGACGACCCCAAGTATGCTGTCATGGGTGGTCGGGAGGGAGAGCGGGATGGTTCCAGCCAAACCTGAAAGGCTATAGTCCGGTTGCCGGGTTGCGGTACGCTACCGCCCCTCAAGCCGGCATGGCCAGCGTGTCAGTGTGACCGATCTCGGCGCCGGTTGGGGCTACCTCTCGGCGCGCGCACTCGCCGCCGACCCCGGCATCGAGACGATCGACCTCGTGGAAGCGGACTACACCGCACTCGCCTGCGCGCGCGCCAATGTTCGCGATGCACGGGCGCGCTTTCACTGGGCGGATGTGCCGGGCTGGCAGCCGAAGGAAACGGTCGATTGCGTGATCATGAACCCGCCGTTTCACCAGGGCCGCAAGACCTCTACGGATCTCGGGCGGACCTTCATCCTGGCCGCGGCCCGCATCCTCAAGCCTTCGGGGCAGCTTTTCATGGTTGCCAATCGCCATCTCGCCTATGAGCACACGCTCGCCGAAGTCTTCGGCAAGCATCAG
>CAZDNY010000430.1:0-3472 GCA_964506885.1 uncultured Hyphomicrobiaceae bacterium
TGCCCAACTCAGAGGAAATCGCGTCTGTGCCAAGTATCGCACGGTCAGTTGCCACCGCCCGCCGGTGCCGTGGTCGACTGCCATCCGCTGGTTGCAGCACTCTTTGGTTTTTTGGCGACCGCGCCACCGTCTTCCTTGACGTCACGCGGGAAGAACACGGCTCTGGGGCGATCGGGCTTCTCGTAGGCGCGCCAGCCGGCGCCAGGCTTTTCGCCGGCCACACGCGGGGCTGCGGAATTGTCGGTATTGATGATGCTTTCGCCCGTGGTCATGTCGATGACGAGGCGCGTGCCCTTGACCACGTTGCGGCCCTGGGAGAGCACGACGTTTCCGCCCATGGTGACCGTGTTGGCGGCAACGTCGAAATCAGCCCAGTCACCGGTGGCCTTCTGCCCGTTGCGCGAGGTGACGACGACCTTGCCGCGGGCCTGAAGGCGCTTGAGGTTGGCGGACGGTTCGGCGGCGCTTTCGGCGGTCTTGGCGTCGGGGCTTGCGTCAGCAACCCGGCCGATGCCGGCCGTGCCGGTGTAGAGCGCATTCAGCTCGGCAGTGCGAAACTTGAAATCACCCTGGCGGGCCTCGACGTCGCCACGGAAGACAGCGAGTTGTTTGGCTTCCAGTACTTCGAGTGCGTTGGCTGCAATCTCGACAGGTGCGCCGGGGGTGGTTTGAAAACCTGCCATGAGCGGGCCGGTGTTGGCACCTGGTGTTGCGGTGGTGCGTTTGGATTTGGCTTCGTTCTGAATGAGACGGGCGGTGATGCGGCCGGGACCGGCGCCGGCCATGGGTGGTGAGGTCAGTTCGGTGCGTGCGGCCTTCTGGTCGATGAACAGGCGCCCGCCGCGCAGCTCGTTCTTGCCCTGCGTCAGGACGACGTTTCCGGTCAGCAGTGCGGTTTCGCTTTTCTCGTCGAACTCGGCATGGTCTCCCGTGGCGCGGCGATCGGTGCCTTGCACCATGACAACGTTACCGTCGATGAAGGCCTTGCCGGCCTGGTCGTCGAAGCCTGCGGTCTGGCCGGTGATGCGGGTGTCGGGTGCGCGGGTGATGACGACGCCGCCGGCAAGGGTGGCGCGCTGGGTGGCGGCATCGAAGGCCGCCGCAGTTGCCGTCATGTGCGTGGCCGGGGCCTGGGTGATCGCGACCGGGTTGGCGGCGACGATCGATGTGATCTTTGCGCCTCCCGCCGGCTTCTGTTCGCCAGGGGGCTTTTTGTCCTCGGGTTCCTGTTTGGCCGCAGTTGCCGTGTCGGCGGCGCCGGTCAGGCCTCCGGACGGGGCGCCGTCATAGGCGATACGCAACTCCGGCGTGGTCAGCGTGACATCACCCTGCTTGGCGCGGACCTTGCCGATGAAGATCGCGGTCTTCTTGACATCGTCCAACTCGAGGCGGTCGGACGTGATCTCGATGGGGCCTTTGCCGCCTGTGAACAGGCGTGTGAGCGCCGGCGACCCTGAAGGTTGTTCGGGGGCAGCCACCGTCTCGGCAATCTTCTGAGCGATCGCGTCGGGCGAGACACCCTCAGCCGCCTTCTCCTTCGCCTTGGCATCCTTCGGCTTTGCCCCGGACGCGGCCTTCTCGCTTCCGGGCGGCGTGATCAGCGCGCGCACGTTGCCGGAGACCGTCATCTCCTTGGACTTCTGCATGATCTTGAGACGCTGACCGGAAATCTTGGCCTGCGGGTTGCCGAACTCGACCGGGGTGTCGGACGTGATGAGGCCGGTGCGGCTTTCGTAGCGCAGCGTCTTCAAGCGGGCCCATCCGCCGCGGTCGGTCTTCAGGTTGACCTTGTGCCGCAAGAGGATGCTCTCCTGCTCGGTGTTGAAGCTGCCGGTCAAGGCGGTCAGCGTCAGGGTGGTGCCGCCCTTCTGCGTGAGACTGCCGGTGATCCTGTCGAGCAGGATGTACTGGGCGTGCTTGGGGTGCGGGCGCGCGGTGGATGCGGTGACGGCGTAGGCGCCACCATCCTTGGTGAAGCCGCGGTAGCGCGGGTTTTTCATTGCCAGGCTGGAGGGCACGATCTTGGGCAATGCCTTGCGCGCAATGTCGGCGCCGAAGTTGGACGCGGCGAGCAGCGTGAAGGCATAGTATCCGGCGATGGCGAGCGCGCCCGTGGGCAGTGCGAAGCGCAATATGCGGACGAGGCGGGAGTGGCGCTGGGCTTTGCGGATGCGCCGGGTGCGCGTTTGATCCAGGCCACCGGCATGGCCTGCGTTTTCACGGCGCCGGGCAGGGCCGTCGGATTTTTCAAAGGTTGCCATGCTGCTCGGGGTGCCGCGCCAGGGTCCAATGCCGGATGCCTTATAAACTCCAATGGAAATTGGGTGATATTGGGACGGGTGGCAATGGCGCGCGGCGCGATAGCCACAGGTGGCGGAAGGGTGTTGCAGAAGCGCCCGCGGGGGTCCGCCAATCCCCACATCGGTGGCTTTATCCGGCGTTATTCACACAATTTTGGCAATCGCTGACCCGGGCGCGCGGAGGCGGCCTGAGACGGGGGCGCACCGGGGTGCGTTCGGCCAACTGAAGAATCGGCAGGTCGACGCCCGGACAACTTGCTCAGTGCGAAAAGATGTCCATGTCCTCGAAGCCGGCCAGGTCCATGGCGGCGCGGGTCGGCAGGAAGCGGAAGGCGGCTTCGGCAAGATCGCGGCGCCCATCGCGGGCCAGCATCTGGTCGAGGCGCGTCTTGAGTGCGTGCAGGTGCAACACGTCGGAGGCCGCATAGGCCTTTTGCTGATCGGACAACTTGTCGGCCGCCCAGTCGGAGCTCTGCTGCTGCTTGGACAACTCGATGGCGAGCAATTCGCTGACAAGGTCCTTCAAGCCATGGCGGTCGGTGTAGGTGCGTACGAGCTTGGAGGCGATCTTGGTGCAGTAGAGCGGCGCGACGGCGACGCCGAGGTATCTGGCAAGGACGGCGACGTCGAAACGCGCGTAATGGAAAATCTTCAAGACTTCGGGCGCGGTGAGCAGGGCCTTGAGGTTGGGGGCGGTGTAGTCGGTGCCGTCGAACTGGACAAGGTGCGCGCTGCCGTCCCCTGCGGAGAGCTGGACCACGCACAGGCGATCGCGATGCGGCTTCAAGCCGAGCGTTTCGGTGTCGATCGCAACGGACGCGCCGAAATCCAGGCCGGCGGGCAGATCGTTCTTGTGCAGCATGATCTTGGGTGAAGGCATTTCGCTCGTCCTGCTCGCTCGTCCTGCGGCGCGCGTCGTTGATCCGCACCATCCATTGTGATGCGCGAAGGCGGGTGGGGCGGGGCAAAACCCCGGTGTCGTGGTGTAGTGGCTCGGTCGTGAGGCGTCAATTACGCCGGGGCTACGGCGGCGCGGCGCTGAGGGGTGGTGAGGTCCAAAAAAGAGCGGCGGCCAGTAGATGCCGCCGCCGCATGTTTCAGGAGCCGTTGCCGTCTGCCGACGGGGCGGCGGAGGTCACGATTTGCCGCTGTCGGAGCGGCGACGGCTCATA
>CAZDNY010000431.1:0-3457 GCA_964506885.1 uncultured Hyphomicrobiaceae bacterium
GTCGGCGCCCCCGACGGCTGAGCCGTAGCAGACCCGTCCGCCGGCGTATCGGCCGCCTTGGGCGGTTCTGCACCGCCCGCCGGCGCCTTGGCCAGCTCTGCGGAAATGAGTTCCGCCATCATCATCTGTGCGCGCTCGCGGACATCGGAGGGCGATCCACGATCAGCCACGATTTGCTCCAGCGACGAGCGCGCGACATCGTTCTTGCCGGCCTTGAGCGCTGCCAGCGCAATCAACTCCCGGGCATTTGCACGCCACGGGTTGGCCTCTCCTGTCAGATCGTTGAGCCGATTCTCCACTTCGGTAAAGTCGGCTTCCCCAATCTTCAAAGCCGCAGCCTGCAACTTCGCAAAGGACTTGAGCAGCGCATCCGCATCGGCATCTTTGGCCAGCCCCTCGTAAAGACTGAGGGCCTTGCCGGTATCGCCGGCCTCAGCCTCGAGCCCAGCGAGCCGCAGGCTGGCCAGCGCGCGATACCCGGCGGGTCCCTCTTTCACGAGTTTTTCGAAGGCCTTGCGCGCCTCCTCGGTCTTCTTCTCGCTGGCGAGATAAGCGGCTTCTTCGAACGCGGCACCGGCTTGGTTGGCCGCCGCGATCTGACTGGACTGGCGATACTGGTAGCCGGCGACAGCGACAACCAGCGCCACGGCTGCGACCAGGAAATAGGTGCCGTATTTCTTCCAGAGTTGCTCCATGCGCTCGCGGCGCAGCTCCTCTGTGACCTCCCGCATCAAGGTATCTTCGTTATTGGCCATGAATGCTTCGCGTCCCGCGTTCTTTTGTGATCCCGTCGGATCCCGTGTCCCGCCCTGATCGGCCCGAACGGCTCATCTTCGGCGGCTCTGTTCGATGACAGGCCCGGCAGCCCGACTTTTGCTTGTGCCCACAGCGACTTGAGCCCACAGCGACTTGAGCCGACAGCAACTTGAGCCCAAAACAGCGCTCGCGCAGGCGCGACCCAGTCGAGCCCGGCGCCCGCATTGATAGCCAACGGGGAGAGTGACGCAAGGAAAAGCGCGGCCGATGCCGCCCGAACCCCCAGCTACCCCTCTCGCCTTGGTCCTAGCTGCTGGTCTTTTTCGGCTTTTTCGTGGCCCTTCCGCTAACCGCATCACCTGGCTTGTGTGCGTCGCGCATCGCATAGGTATGCTCGGGCGCCGGAAACGTCCGCGCACGCACTTCCTGGGCGTAGCCCCGGATCGCCCCCTCGATGGCCGCGCCCACAGCCCCGAACTCCTTGACGAATTTCGGCACCCGCGGCGACAGGCCGAGCATGTCTTCCATCACCAGGATTTGACCATCACAAGCCGCCGACGCCCCGATCCCGATGGTCGGGATCGCAATCGCCTCGGTGATGCGCGCGGCAAGCGGCTCGGCCATCGCCTCCAGCACCACCGAAAAAGCCCCCGCCTCGGCCACCTGTCGCGCATCCTCCTCGATCGCGGCCCACTGCGCTTCCTCGCGCCCCTGCGCCTTGAACCCGCCAATCACGTTGATCGACTGCGGTGTCAGTCCGATATGCGCCATCACCGGAATCCCCCGGTCCACAAGATAGCGGATCGTTTCAGCCATGCGGCGCCCGCCCTCCAGCTTGACCGCGCCGCAATCGGTCTCCTTCATCACGCGCGCCGCATTCCGGAACGCCATCGAAGGGCTCTCCTCATACGTCCCGAACGGCATATCCACGACCACCAGCGCGCGCTTGGCCCCGCGCACCACCGCCCGCCCATGCATGATCATCAGTTCCAGCGGCACCGGCACCGTCGTCTCGTAGCCGTGCATCACCATGCCGAGGCTGTCGCCGACCAGCAGAAAATCACAGTAGGGATCTGCAATAGCCGCCGTATGTGCGTGATAAGCGGTGAGCGACACGATCGGCTCAACGCCCTTCTTGGCGGCAATGTCGGGAGCCATGAGGCGCTTCACCTTGGCAGTGGCGCCACCACCCGCAGAAGACTGAGACGACATGTTGTGGTGTTACTCCAGAATGCATGATGCCGGCGACGTCCGGTCCCGGCACGAAAGGCAGATCCCGCAGCGCGCTCTTCCATCACAAGGTGGGCATTCACTGCGCAGGACCGGAATCAACCCAATACTGCAGCACGCGCCCCATCACCATGAAACCCGGGCGCATACCGTAAACGGCCAGCCCCATGCGCGTCACATGCGGGGTCGCGCCTTGTCGCAAAATTAACACTTTAAGGCAAAGTGAACATCGCCCTGACTGCCAATGAAATGTGCAGATCGTCTGTGTTAACCCCAATGACCTAGAATGCCCCCGAGGGTTTGCCTCATGGCCACACCAGTGGCAAATTCTCCTTGTGCTGGGTAGGTTTGAATTGCAGTAGCAAAACCGGCCTGATAACCAAAACTTAGGCTCGAAGAGCTAGAAGTTGGGTATTCTGATCTTCGTAAATGTTGGGGCTGAGAGTATCGTGCGTAGCTCATCCAAGCTGGCGGCAGATTCGCATAATATCGCCGGAATTTCATCGAAGCTGAATGGCAAGTATCGGCGCGTTACGACGGCCCTTGCAGCGGCACTCGCCCTCACCACGGCATTCACCGTCATCGTACCCGAGCCTGCAGAGGCGCGCCGGCGCGGTTACACGCAGGTGGTCCGCCAACCGGCTCAGGACGAGCCGCTGACCCTTGTCGTCTCATTGCGCGAGCAGCGCCTCAAGGTCTTCGACAGCCGCGGCCTCGTCGCCCAGTCGAGCATATCTTCGGGGCGCAGCGGTCACCGCACGCCGACTGGTATCTTCACGATCCTGCAGAAGAACCGCGAGCACTACTCCAACCTCTATGATGGCGCGCCGATGCCGAACATGCAGCGCATCACCTGGTCGGGGATCGCTCTGCACGCCGGTCATCTGCCTGGCTATCCCGCCTCTCACGGCTGTATCCGCCTGCCCTACGGCTTCTCCCGCTCGTTGTTCTCGATGACCAAACTAGGCACCCGGGTGGTCGTCCATGATGACATGATCGAGCCCCGCAGCTTCCGGCACACGAAGCTGTTCGCAGCCCTTCCGCCCGGCAAGGCGGACATTCCGCACCCCGTTCGCCGTGCCGACGCTGTCGCCGCACGCTCCAAGGCTGCTGGCTTGAGCACGGTATCGGCCATGCTCGGCGTTACCCCGGCCGCGGCCGCCGAGGCAGCCCTCGAGATCGCAGCGCGCCCCGGCAGCGAGGGCGCTGCCCCATCGAATGCGAACGCCGCGATCTCTGGCGCAACCACCCCGCCGGTCGTGCGCACGCGCGCCACCGCGCTCGCCGCGCGTCAGGCCGAAATCGATCAGAAGGCCACCATCGTCTCCGATCGCGAAGAACTGCATGGCCAGGCCGCAGCCGTCGTCGCCGAAGTCAACGGGCGTCTGAACGAAGCACGCGCTGATCTTGCCGCCTCGCGCAAGGCCGTCCCCTCACTGAAGCGCGACGTCAGCCGCCAGCAGGCAGCGGT
>CAZDNY010000432.1:0-3456 GCA_964506885.1 uncultured Hyphomicrobiaceae bacterium
CCCTTCCGACTCTCCCACTCCCCCTCCCTCCCTCTGTGATTATCGGCGTCGCCTGCCATTGGGCACGGCGGCTGTGTCCCGGGCCAGCCCTCCCGGTGGTGGGAAAGGTCCGCCGCGTCTGGCCAGGTTGGCGCCCTCTTGCCGTCATCCACACCCTGCCGGGCGAACCGCAGCCGAATTTCCGCCACCGTGGTATGGGACGCGGATTAGTCGGTTTCGCACGCGAGTCGGCGGCCTCGAGCCGGTCGAAATCAACTTGCTGGCCTGACTAGCTTTTTTACCTTTCCGGGAGATCGCTCCGGCGATCGTGTGACTGGGCGTACGCTGCCCGTGCGATCTGGCGGGTTTGGTTCTGGGGGAAGCCTAGGGACGGGATGAATCTGTTCTCGCGATACGTGTTCCGGCAGGCGGCCAGCGCGCTGTCGCTGATCCTGGCATCGCTGGGCGGCATCGTCTGGATCGCACTGGCGCTGAAGCAGCTCGACGTCGTGACCTCGGAAGGCAACGACGCGCTGATGCTGATCAAGATCACATCGCTGGCGCTGCCGAACCTGCTGGCGGTCGTGGCGCCTTTTGCGCTGCTGATCGCGACGATGCATACGCTCAACCGGCTCGGCGGCGACAGCGAGCTCATCGTGCTGACGGCGTCGGGCTCTCCGGTATGGGCCCTGGCGCGGCCGCTGCTGCTGTTGGCGCTGATCGTTTCGCTGGCGGTGGGGTTCGTCAATCACGTGGTGCAGCCCTGGAGCCTGCAGAAGCTGAAAAGCTATGTGGTTCAGATGCGGGCAGATCTGTTGACGAAGGTGATCCAGCCAGGGCGATTTTCCAGCCCCGAGGCGGACCTCGCGTTTCACATCCGGGCGCGCGACGTCAACGGTGACCTGCGCGGGTTGCTGGTGTCGGATCGCCGCAAGAAAGAGGAAGACCGGGTCTATCTGGCAGAGCGGGCGGTGATCGTGAAGCAGGGCGAGATCGCCTATCTGATGCTCCATGACGGGCACATCCTGCGGCGGCAGAAGGACAACGACGCGCCTCAGATCATCGTGTTCGACCAGTACACGGTCAATCTGGACGATTTCGACCGGCAGAGCCGCGGCCAAATCGATTTCAAGCCGCGCGAGCGCTACTTCCACAAGCTCGTCAACCCGGAAAAGACCAGCGGCTACTACAAGCGCTTCAAGGGGCAGTTCCGTTCCGAGTTGCATGAGCGCTTCGCCAATCCGCTTTATCCGTTCGCCTTCGTGCTGATCGCACTGGCCGCGGTCGGACAGGCGCAAAGCACACGCGAGAACCGCACCGAGCGGTTGATCATGGGCTTCCTTGTCGCTGTCGGCGTGCGGCTGACCGGATTTGCGGCCAACACACTGGTGGTCAAGTCGGGAGCGATGACCTTCCTGCTCTATCTGCTGCCCGTGGGGGCGATGATTGCGGCGGCGATCGTGCTGCAGCGCGGCGCGCGCCCGCACAAGTCGTTCTCGCTCAGCGATACTCTGGCGGACCGCTTCGCACCGGTGCTCGCCCGGCTGCCTTTCCGACGCGGCCGCATGCGCGCTGCGGGCGCCGGATCTGGGGGGACTTGAGGCCCATGCGTCTGTTGCCCAGCCTCCTCAGCCGCTACATCGCCAAGACCTTCGCGGTCGGCATCCTGGCGACGTTCGCAGTGTGCGCGCTGTTGATCTTCATGATCGACATGATCGAGTTGCTGCGGTTATCGGGCAAGTACGGCAGCGTGCCGCTTACCACGCTGACCAAGCTGGCACTTCTGCGACTGCCGACCTATACGGAGTTCCTTTTGACGTTCACCGTGCTGGTCGGCGCGATCGCCGCACTGCTGCACCTGAGCCGGCGCAGCGAACTGACCGTGATGCGGGCCAGCGGCATGTCGGTGTGGCAGTTCCTGCGTCCGGGGCTGGCTGTCGCCTTCTTCCTCGGTGCGGCCAGCGTGGCGCTCTACAATCCGTTCGCGGCGTGGTCGAGAACCCAGGCCGACCAGGGCTATGCGGAAGCGTTCGGGCGGGAGTCCAGCCTGCTCGAAACCGGATCGAGCGGTACGTGGCTGCGGCAAAACGGGCTAGACGGCCAATCGGTGATGAATGCGGGCGCAGCGACCGAACGCGGGCTCAGCCTGACGGCGGTGACCGCGATCATCTATGACGAGGAAGGGCGGTTCAAGGAGCGCGTCGATGCGCGCAAGGCCCGCCTGAATGACGGCTACTGGCGGTTGCAGGACGTCACGGTTTCGCGTCCTGGAGAAACGGCCCAGACCTACGGCACCTATCTGCTCTCAACCTACCTTACGCCCGAGCGTGCGAAAGAGGCTCTGAGTTCGGCCTACGCGACCTCATTCTGGGAGCTTCCGGGCCTCATTGAAGACGCTGAAAAAGCGGCGCTTTCGACAGAAACTTTCCAAATCCAATATGAGCTTTTGCTGGCTCGTCCGCTGCTCTGTCTGGCGATGGTGCTTTTGGCGGCGACTGTGTCGCTTAAGTCATTCCGCGGGGGCGGCATCCAGACTATGGTCGTGACTGGAATGATTGGGGGATTTGGCTTCTTCTTGCTAGCTGAGGTGTCTCGACAATTGGGTTTGGCCGGACTGGCGCCTGCGTGGGCGGCGGTCTGGCTCCCGGTGTCGTTAGCCATGTTCCTGGCACTGACGGTGCTGATGCACCAGGAGGACGGCTGAGTGATGCGTGAGGCGCGGTCACCGCAAGCGGGGTGCGGGTCGACTCGTACCGGCGTTCGGCGCGTGTGTGCGCCGACGGCGGGCGTGGTCGGCCGACTTGCGCTTTTCGCCGCCTTGCTGCTGGCGCCGCTTCTGCTTGGATCAGGCAGTGCTCACGCTCAGGACCCGAGCATTCGTGTCGGCAATTCCAAAGCGGGCGTGCCGACTTCGCCCAAAGCCTTCCCGTCCAAGAACGCCAATCCGTTCGGCAAGATCAAACCGCCCGACAAGACGCAGCCGCTCTATCTGCAGGGCGATCAGTTGATCTACGACAACAATTCCAACAGCGTGATCGCGCGCGGCAACGTCGAGATCTACTACTCCAACTACATTCTGACCGCCGACGAGGTCATCTACGACCAGGGCGCGCAGACGCTGACGGCGGCGGGCAACGTCGTGCTCAAGGAGCCCAACGGCAACATCGTGCGGGCGGATCGCTATACGCTGACGGATGATTTCCGCGACGGTTTCGTGCAGTCGCTCTCCGTAGTGGCCAAGGACGAAACGCGCATCGCCGCGGAGCGCGCCACCCGGCGCGAAGGCAACGTGACCGAGTTCGTCAACGGCAAGTTCACGCCCTGCAAGAGCGAAAACGGCATGCCGCCCTTGTGGTGCATTTCGGCAGCGCGGGTGATCCACGACAAGCAGGCCGCGACCATCACCTATCAGGACGCTCAATTCGAGGTGTTCGGGCAGCCGATCGTCTACCTGCCCTACTTCCAGCACGCCGATCC
>CAZDNY010000433.1:0-3453 GCA_964506885.1 uncultured Hyphomicrobiaceae bacterium
CCGTCTGCGCCTTGATCGTGATGCCGCGCTCGCGCTCGATGTCCATCGAGTCGAGGAGCTGCTCCTTCATCTCACGTTCGGTGACGTTGCCGCAGAGCTGGATCAGCCGGTCGGACAAGGTCGACTTGCCGTGGTCGATGTGGGCAATGATCGAAAAGTTTCGGATCAGTGATGTGTCTGTCATGGGCGGCTCTTACCATTGGCCGATGCGCCGGGAAAGAGCGGTTTTCAGGGGCGGTCGAAGCGGTCGCACCGGCCGCGGCGCAGGGCTGCCGGTTGCCGTTCCGTTCCATCCGATCCGACCCAGGTTCTAAGGCGAATGTTGAAGGGGCGAGCGCCTGAAATTCCGGTCATTTTCCTTGACGGCCACGAACACTATGGCCCACATGTGCGTTAGACCAAATTCCCGCCCCCCAAAAGGGAGATAAGTCACATGGCAGCCGATTATGGAATGCAGCAGATGAAAGAGCTCAACGACGAAGCCCGCAAGGCCGTGAATTCCGCGTTCGATGCGCTCAACGACTGGCGTAACGACATGGCGGCAGCCTCCGAGCGCTATTCGTCCAAGGTTTTCGATCAGATGACCGAGGCGACGCGGGCGATGGGCTGGCCCGACGATGTCGTCAACGCCACACGCCAGCAGCTGCAGAACGCTTCGCGCATGCAGCTGCAGATGATGGATCAGGTGATGGACGCCTGGAAAATGCAGCTTCGCAATCCGGGCACGTCGTTCCAGATGCCACAGATGCCGGAAATGCCCGGGATGCCTGGAATGCCGGACTTCTCCAAGGGCATGGGCGATCTGGGCGGCATGGCCTCGGCGCCGTTCCAGTTCTGGATGCAGGCCGCGGAAATGTGGCAGAAGAACTGGGCATCGGCGATGTCGCTCTGGATGAAGGGGCCGACGGGCCTGGCAGAGATGATGGAGCAGATGCGCAAGGACATGGGCGGGCGCTGAGCAGCGCTGGCCGTGTAGCCGAGCGATCGGGCCCGCAGGGGGCGAACGGCCTGCCGACGCCTGAACTCCAGCTTTTCTTTAGAGACCACGACGAGCCACCGCGACGGGCAATCCGCGGTGGCTTGTTTTTTGGGCAGGTGGCCGGGACACCCGTTTTGCCAAATTTGAGCCCTCAATCCGGTCAAGATGGCCCGTGCGCCTTGACGCGCCGATGATCCTGGCCAAACTCCTGCCGCCCGCCCCAACCGCCAAGTCCCGCAAAGAGGTTTTGATGCGCACCGTTGCTTCCATTTGTTTGGCGTCACTGGCGTCCGTCGCGATGCTCGTTTCGGCTGCGCAGGCAGCCAAGGGACCCGACGGGTTCAAGGAGAACCCGCGCGACTGCAAGAATACGATGCGCTTCCGTACCTGGATGGACGGGTTCAAGAAGGAGGCGGCCGAGGCCGGCATTTCCAAGCGCACTATCATGCGGACGCTGAGCGGTGTCGGGCTCGATGAGAGTGTGATCCGGCGCGACCGGCGGCAGGGCTTCTTTGCGCAAAGCTTTCTGTCGTTCCAGAAGAAGTTGGCCACCGATTATCGTGTGGTTGCGGGCCGCAAGAAGATTGCAGCCAACAAGGCATCGTTCGACCGGGCGAAACGCGAGTTCGGCGTGCCGGCGGAGGTGATCACGGGGTTCTGGGCCCTGGAGAGCGATTTCGGCAAAGGCATGGGTAATCTGTCGGTGCTGCGTTCGCTCGTGACGCTGGCCTACGACTGCCGGCGCGGTGAAATGTTCACCGAGGAGCTGAAGGCGGCGTTGAAGATCATCGATCGCGGCGATCTGGAGCCTGCGGAGATGATCGGATCGTGGGCCGGTGAGCTTGGCCAGACGCAGTTCCTGCCGACGCGCTATCTGGAATATGCCATCGATTACGACGGTGACGCGCATCCCAATCTGTTCAAGTCGGATGCGGATATCATCGGCTCGACCGCCAACTACATGAAGCACCTGGGCTGGCGCGCCAACGAGCCGTGGATCGAGGAAGTCGTCCTGACGGGCGAGCTGCCCTGGGAAGAGGCGGATCTCGCCATCAAGCATCCGCGTGCACAGTGGGCGAAGTGGGGTGTGACGCGCCGCGATGGTTCGCCGGTGCCTGCCGACCAGATGAAGGCGTCACTGCTCCTGCCGATGGGGCGGAACGGGCCTTCGTTCCTCGCGTATGAGAATTTCGGCGTTTATCTGCAGTGGAACCAGTCGCTCAACTACGCGACGACGGCGGCCTATCTGGCAACCCGCATCGAAGGGGCTCCAAAGATGCGCACGGGCCGGGCGGACATTCCCGATCTCAGCGGCGAGGAGACGAAAGAACTTCAGCGTCTGCTGATCCGGCGTGGTTTCGATGTCGGTGCAGTCGACGGCCTCGTCGGCGAGAAGACGCGTGCGGCCATCAAGGCGATGCAACTCAAACTCAAGTTGCCCGCAGACAGCTATCCGACACCGCAACTGCTGGAGCTCTTGCGACGGGGATAGGCGAGACCTTGTCACGGACGGGCCAGCAGACCGCCGGGCGGATATGACGGGCTGCGCGCCGTGCGCAGGCGGCATGCAACGGCGGACTATCCCGTCGTGGGGTGCGGCGTTTAGAATGCCAGACAGGCGGCGCATTCTTGCCGCCTGTTTTTGCATTCAACGTCCGCCAGACATGAAGGGGCGCTGCTCTGTCCACCGTCTTTGCCGCCATCGCGCCGGTCTTCGCGCTCGTTCTTGCTGGCCATCTCATTCGTCGCGCTGTGGTCGATCATCCCGAGTTCTGGGGCGGGGTCGACCGGCTGGCGTATTGGGTGCTGCTGCCATCCTTGCTGTTCAACAAGATCTGGACGATGGAGCTTTCGGCCGATTTCGTCGGGCCGTATGCGATGGTCGTGATCGGCGGGTTCGTTGCGGCCTTCGTGTTCTCGCTTGCCGTTTCGCTGCTGCTCGGCTTTCCGGGACCGGTCGCCAGCTCGGTCATGCAGGGCGCGTCCCGGCACAACACATTCATCGCGCTGGCCGCCACGGAGCGCTTGTTCGGCGCCGCGGGACAGGCGAGCGCCTATCTCGCCTCGTCGATCCTCATTCCAATCACCAATGTGGCAGTCGTCGTCGCGATGGTGATGCTGCACCGGAACAAGGACACCTCGCCGAGTGTCGGGCGGGCCATCGTCCGCGATATCGTGCGCAATCCGCTGCTGATTGCTGTCGCGGTGGGGTTGATCTTCAATGGTGCCGGGATCGGCAAGCTGCCCGTGCTCTTCGACATGACCGATCTGCTGGGGCGGGCGGCGCTGCCGATGGTCCTGCTCTCGATCGGGGCGGCGATCCGGCTTCAGGGACTGCGGGCTGCCCTGGCGCCGATCACCGTGTCGATTACCGGGAAGATGCTGGTCTTTCCGCTTGCGATTCTGATACTGGCGCAGGTGTTCGAGATCGGTCTCGTACCGGCAAGCGTTGCCATGATCTACGGGTCGGCAGC
>CAZDNY010000434.1:0-3451 GCA_964506885.1 uncultured Hyphomicrobiaceae bacterium
GGCGGCGTGACGCCGCTGCCGGCTGGATCATCGGGACTGCTCGGCGTGCATGTCAGCGATCCGGGTCTGATGCTCGGCTATTGGCGGCGACCCGGCGAGGATGCCGAAGTGCGGCGCGGAGATTGGTTCGTCGGCGGCGATTTCGCGTCGATCGATGCGGACGGCTACGTGACGCACCTGGGCCGCGCCAACGACATCATGAAGGCGATGGGCTACCGCGTCGCGCCGCAGGAGGTCGAGGCCGTTCTGGCGCGGCATCCGCATGTGGGCGAAGTTGCATGCGGCGAACAGCAGGTGCGCGACGGGGTATCGATCATCGCCGCTTACGTCGTGCCCGCCGCGCCCGATGCGATCCCCGATGGCGAAGAACTGATGGCCTATGCGGCCGAGCATCTGGCGCCCTACAAGTGTCCGCGCGCGGTGCATCTCGTCGAACGGCTGCCGCGCACCGCCAATGGCAAAGTGTTGCGGCGCGCGCTCGACGTCGCGCCGCCGCTGCGTGCAATCGGCAAATAGTTTCTGTCCGCATCTTTCCTGATTGTCATGGGGCGAGGAACAACTTCCGCCCGAGCGGTCAGCGGCGTGAGCGAGGCTTCTCGCGGGCAGCGCGGCGCATGGCCTGCGCGACGTCTGCGGGAGCCGGTGTGACCGAGCCGGCGGCGAGGGCAGTGTCACCGCCGACACCACGCTTGAGGCCGCCGATGCCGCCGGACAAGCCTTCGGCGGGCGCGACCATGCCGCCTGAGATGATGATCTTGGCGGCGTCTTCGATGCTCATGTTGAGGAAGATCACCTCGGCCTTGGGTACGAAGCAGATGAATCCGGTCGGCGGCACGATGCCGGTGGGCATGAAGACGGTGTAGAGATCCTTGTGGCCGCCGGGCTCGACACGGCCGATCTCGCCGCCGGCCTCGCCGGTGACGAACACGATCGACCAGAGCCCCTTGGAGGGGAACTCGATCAGACCGACCTTCTGCACCGACTGGCTGGGGTCGGTGGCCGTCACCACGCTCTCGAAGATCTGCTTCAAGGCACGGTAGACGTTGCGCACGATCGGCATGCGCCCCAGCATCAGTTCGCCGTAGCTGATGAGCGTGCGTCCCAACAGGTTGGCGGCCAGCGCGCCGATGATGGTCAGCGACAGGATGCCGAAGACGAGGCCGACACCGGGGACCGCGAACGGCAGGTAGGTGTCAGGCAGGTACTGCTTGGGCACGAACGGTTTGAACCAGGCATCGGCGACGTTGACGAGCCACCAGATGATGTAGACCGTGAGCGTGACCGGACCGACAATAATGAGGCCGGTGAGGAAATAGTTGCGCAGGCGAGCGCCCAGATGCCAGCCGCTGTCGAGGTCTTCTTCGGCAAGACGCTTGAGGCCCGCACGCAGTTCCGCCTCACGCCGCTCGCGCGGCGTCTGCGGGGGGCTGCCGGGCTTCTCAGGAGATTTCTCGCGCATGCTCCGTCCAAGGGACACAAGCCCACCGTTCAGCGCGTCTTGATCGGAACGGACACGACCGGCGGGTGCATGGACCCGTCAAGATGGCCATTATCGCGATGCGGACGCCGCAGCCCACAGTTTTCCATGGGCGAAAGGCGAGTTGAAGTCCTCAAGCGTATCACACTTTCGCATGAGGTCATCCCGTTGTGCGGGTGCGATCGCGCGGGTGTCCGCCGCGCGGATGAAAGCTGAACGAGCTTTTTTCCTAGTGTGTGACCACCAGGCAATCGAAGCCGGAACCGCGGACGGACTGGCACAATTTGTCGGGTTCGGATGCAGAGGCATACGGACCGATGTTGACGCGATAGAACGTGCCCATGTTGCCGAAAACGGCTTCCTCGATGGCGGGTGTGCGCCCACCCGTCTTGGCGCCGTACTTGGCGGCAAAGCGCTGGGCGAGTTGCTCGGCCTCAGCGCGTGAGCGCACGGCTGCCAGTTGCAGCTTGTACTTGCCCTTGAGCGGGGCGGCGGCGGAGGGCGTCGCATCGGTCGCGACCGCGGGGCTCTGCAAAGCAGCGGTCCGCTTCTGCGGGGCGCGCTGGGGCGCGTTGGCGCCGCGTGTCGCGGCATCGACCTGCGTGCTGGAATTCCACGACGATGTCGCAATCTGCGATCCGGTCGAGGCGGTCGTCACATCGCCGCCCGAAGGGGCCGTCGCGGAGGGTGCAGGTGCGGACGAGCCGCCGGAGAAGAGGTTGGAGAAGAAGCTTCCCACCCCAGAGAACGGGTTGGAGCCGGCGCTGGAACCGCTCGCCGCAGGTGCGGCTGGCTGGGCGGAAGGCGGTGGTGTGATGGCTGCCGTTGTTGTCGGGCGTGCGGCGACCTGCGGTGTGGCCGAAAGGGCCGGAGGCGCCGGGGGCGTGCTCGTGGGAGCGACCGCGGCGGTCTGCGCCGGTGCCGGCGCTGCCTGAGGGGCGCCTGGATCGGCGATGCCGGCGGCTTGATAGGCCGCGGCACGGTTGGCGATGGCGTCGGCGCGCTCGGTCGCATCAAGACCGTTGTTGAGCCACAACGCATTGGTGAGATCGGTGATGGCCAGCGCGGTGCGGCCCTGCTTGCGATAGGACAGGCCGCGGTAATAGAGCGCGCGCGCGGTGCCGGAGGTGTCGAGGCCGCCTGATGAGAGCGCCGAGGAGAAGGCGCCGACCGCGCGGGCCAGCGCATTCTTCTTGTAGGCGGCGATGCCGCGGTTGAGGGTCTGCTCGGCCTTGCTAGGCGGCGCGCTGCGCTGCGGTGCGGCTTTAGGCGCTGCTTCGGGCGCGGCTTGAACGGGACCGCCCGGCACCAGGGCGGCCGCAGCGATGGCGGCGCTCATTGCGCGGATCGTTGTCCAAACAGTCATGGCATCATGTCCCTGTCCCCAGCGAGGCTGGCAAGCCCACGCCGCCGGTGCATCCCGTCATCTTGCGGCTCGCACCCCGTGCCGCCCCTCACCATTCCGCATGGTCGCAGCCACCGCGTCGCATTCTTCGGCGCTCGCCCGATACGTCTCTGTCCGGCTTGCTACGGCCGAAATTGGGCGTCCTGCACACCGATCGGGCATCTGCGAACCGACTCGACCCTAAGTGAAGCAGGGATGGGAGGCAATTCCAAGGCCGGCGCCCCCAGGTTTTGCTCTATTCCACGGTAACGGATTTGGCCAGATTTCGGGGCTGGTCGACGTCCGTGCCCATCTGGACGGCAGTGTGATAGGCGATCAACTGGATCGGCACGGCGTAGATGATCGGATTTGTGAAGTCGTGCGCATCGGGCATCTGGATATGGGCGGCGAGCGGGCAACCTGCTGAATCTGCAGGGGCATTGGAGATCATCATGATCTGACCGCCGCGCGCGGCCACTTCCTGCATGTTGGAGACGGTCTTTTCAAACAGCGGATCGACCGGGGCGACGACGATGACGGGTACATTCTCGTCGATGAGCGCAATGGGGCCGTGCTTCAGCTCACCCGCG
>CAZDNY010000435.1:0-3449 GCA_964506885.1 uncultured Hyphomicrobiaceae bacterium
GGCACAAATCCCAACGCCTATCTCGCAACACGGGCGGATCTGTTCAGACCCGGTCAGCGCGTGTTGTCGCTGGCGGACGGCGAGGGGCGAAACGGTGTCTGGCTCGCCGAGCAGGGCTGCATCGTCACCGCCGTGGATTATTCCCCCGTGGGGCTCGGCAAGGCTGAACGACTGGCGGCCGCGCGCGGCGTCAAGATCGAGACCATCGAAGCCGACCTGACCAGATGGGCTTGGCCTGAGGCAGCCTGCGACGCCATCGTCGCCATATACTTCCACCTGCCTGAGAAGCATCGCGCCAATGTCCATCGCGCCGCTGCCGCAGCCCTCAAGCCGGGTGGCCTCATCGTTATCGAGGGTTTCCGTCCGGCCCAGATCGAATTGCAGAAGACCGAGGATTCCGGCGGACCGCCCGACGTGCGGATGCTTTTCACACCCGACATGCTTCAAGACGACTTTGCGGGCTTCGAGGTGGTCGAGTGCGATGAGACCGAAACCGTGCTCAACGAAGGCCCCTTCCACACCGGGCGCGCAGCCGTCATCCGCTTTGTCGCCCGCAAGCCAGAAGTCTGAGTGCAGATGCCATAGCGCGATTTCTGCGCGACAGGGAGTTGACCGGCGCCTGCGACCGGTCGATTGTTCGAGATGATGTCCAAGCCTGCCGCAGCGCAAGGCAGATTCGGAAACTGGAGAAAGCGACGATGCCGACTGTACGTGGATGCAACCTTCCCGATGATCTTCTCTACGATGTCGAAAACAACATCTGGTTTCGTGAGATGGAGGACGGCACCGTCCGTTTGGGCATGACGGCAGTCGCCACGGCAATGGCGGGCCAGCTCGTCGCCTTCACCCCCAAGAAGGTTGGCAAGGCAATTCCCGCGGGCAAGTCCTGCGCCACCATCGAGAGCGGCAAATGGGTCGGACCGGCCAAGAGCGCAGCCGGTGGCGAAGTCGTTGCCGTCAATGCCGATCTGGTCGCCAACCCCAAGCTGGCCAACGAAGACCCCTACGACAAGGGCTGGATGATCACGTTGAAGCCCGAAGACTGGGCCGCGGCCAAGGCGGCACTGGTTCCGGGAGGGGACGTCGGCGCCAAGTACGAGGCGAAGATGGATGCTGACGGCTTCGCCGGCTGCGCCTGATCTCGACCCAGCCGTCGGACGGGGCTTCCGAACGGGCAAAAAAATCGGGGCGATCCGCAAGGACCGCCCCGTTCTGCTTGTCGCAGAGTGATCCGCCGCCGAGGCGTCATCACTGCTTGGTTTCGAGCATCGCCTGGATCTCGCCGCCGACCTTGTCGGCAGCGTCCTGCTCCTTGGCGTCGCAGTGCGCTTCCATCTTGCTCAGCATCTGCTCGAGCTGATCGAGATCTGCGTCGGACAGTTTCTTCTGCTCGGCCGACTGGGCGAGCTCGAAGGCCTTCTGCAAACAGGCTTCGACGGCTGGATCGATTGCCGTGTCGGCTGCCGCAGGCTGCTCCTGCTCGGCCGGCTTTTCCTGTGCGAAGGATGCGCCTGTAAGGGCCGCGCAAGCAGCGGCAACCAGGATGAGACGCTTGATCATTTGGGTTCGTGTCCTCTGTTGTCCATTCGCGTCATGTCCGCGAATGGAAGCCATTTGATCCCTGATTATGGCTTCTCGTGGACAAATTCTGGACAGCGCGGCGGCGTTTTCTGAGAAAGCCGGCTTGTGGCAGTTTTGTATCAATCGGCCCGCAGCAGCCGCGCCAGGAGCCCCGTGAACTGCGCATAAGTGTCGATCGTAATGTCCGGATTGAGCGAGGAAATCGGGGCGTCGGAATAACCGAAGGTGACACCGACGACCGGGACCCGCGCTGCCCGCGCCGTGGCGACGTCGACCCCGCTGTCACCGACCATCACGGCCCGGTCCACCCGTCCGCCGGCCCGCGCGATGGTACCGGTCAGATGTCCGGGATCGGGTTTGGAGACCGGCAGCGTGTCGCGCCCGATGATGGCCGCGAAGTGGTCGGTCAGACCCAGCGACTGGAGCAGCTTCAGGGCCAGAGCTTCGCGCTTGTTGGTACAGATGGCGACGCGTGCGCCTGCCTGCCGGATCAGCGCGATTTCCTCGATCACATGCGGATATGGCCGGCTCTCACGAGCAATGTTGTCCTCGTAGTGCGCGAGGAATGCCGCCAGCAGCTGGTCTACCTCCGGCTCCGGCCGTGGCGCTGCACTCTGCTTGAGGGCTTCCTCGATCATGCGCCGCGCACCGAAGCTGATCCACGGCTTGAGCGCATCCGCCGGTCGCGGCGCAAGCGCGAGCCCGGCAAGCACATGATTGGTGGCGCCAATCAGATCGGGCGCTGTATCGATGAGCGTACCGTCGAGATCGAACACGACGGTTGCTCCGGAAAGGGCGTTCGCGGTCACGGCGAGTTGATGCAACCTGTCAAGAGTGGTCCTGTTGCGTATGTAGAGGAAAATGAGCCGCGCCGGTATGGGTTTGCACGCTTGTTTCTGGAAACGCCAGTCTCTACACAAGACCCATCGAACAACCAAAGAACATCGGTGCCGGACACTGGCGCCTGGGCACGGGGCTCCCGAAGTCTTAACTCAGGCACATGTGTGCATCTCAGCGCGCATTGATAAGGGGGGAGGAAGAGAGCAGTCATGCAGAAAGTCACGCTCGAGCTGGTCCGGGACCGTGCATTCATTGATGGCGCCTGGGTCGGCACCCCGGCAGCGCCCGTGCGCAACAAGGCCACCGGCGAGGTCATCACCAGCGTACCCGATATGGGCGCGCAAGACGCCCGCGCTGCAATCGAGGCAGCCCATCGCGCGCTGCCGGCATGGTCGGCCATGCTCGCCAAGGAGCGCGCCGCGATCCTGCGTCGCTGGTACGATCTCATCGTTGCCAACGCCGATGAATTGGCATTGCTGTTGACCAGGGAGCAGGGCAAGCCGCTGGCTGAAGCCAAGGGTGAGATCATCTACGGCGCCGGTTTCGTCGAATTCTTTGCCGAGGAAGCAAAACGCATCTATGGCGAGACGATCCCGTCTCCCAAGCCCGATGCGCGCATCGTCGTCATCAAGCAGCCGATCGGCGTCATAGCCGCCATCACGCCCTGGAACTTCCCCAACGCGATGATCACCCGCAAGGTGACGCCGGCCCTGGCAGCGGGCTGCACCGCCGTCGTCAAGCCGGCCGAGGACACGCCGCTTTCTGCACTGGCACTCGCAGCGCTGGCCGAAGAGGCGGGTCTGCCCAAGGGCGTACTCAACATCGTCACCACGACGAACCCCGCAGCCGTCGGCGAGGAACTGACATCCAATCCGCTGGTGCGCATGGTGACCTTCACCGGCTCCACCGAGGTCGGCAAGCTGCTGATGGGTCAGGCAGCCAAGACCGTCAAGCGCGTCGGGCTGGAGCTGGGCGGTAATGCGCCCTTCATCGTCTTCGACGACGCCGACATCGACAAGGCCGTGGCC
>CAZDNY010000436.1:0-3441 GCA_964506885.1 uncultured Hyphomicrobiaceae bacterium
CCTTGACGTGCCAGTCGATCTTGATCGGCTGCTTGCCGTCCTTGGCCTGGCCGACATCGACGACGCCTTCGACACGATAGGTCGTGGCGCTGGCGGTGGTCGTCAGCGCGACGCCGTTCTTGGACAGCTCACGCTGCAGGGCGCTGGTCAAGGAGATGCGGCCGTCGCCCGGCGCGCCCGTCACGTTCGGCACGAAGGCGGTCGAAGGACCCGAGCCGATGCTGCCCGTGGTCGGTCCGGGCGCCGTCATCGGCGCGGCCATCGGCTTTGCAGCCGCGGTGCGCGTCGGGGTACTGGAGGGCGCCGTGGCAACCGGGGTCGCGGCTGACGTGCCGCCGGCTGCCGGGCTCTGACGGCTCGGAGCCCAGGCGGCAACCTGCTGAGCGGTCTTGCTGGAAATCGTATCGATCACCTGCGCGGAGACCGAGCCCCAAGGGTCGCGGTCGGCGCCGGCGGCGACGATCTCCTCGCCGGTGATGCGGTTGACGCGCTGACCGGACGGATCGGTGACGTCCCAGATATATGAGACCTTCACGCCGGCCTTTTCGCGCGCGGATACGACATAGCCGCGCAACGTATAGTCGGACTTGTCGGTGGCGTTCTGCGCGACGGCCAGGTTCTGCTTGGCCAGTGCCCCGGCCAGGCTCGTCTGCATCTGCTTGGCGACGCTTTCGGGCGCACCGATCACAGGCGCCACCGCAAGCTTCACGGCTGAGCCGGGAGCAGTTGCCGAAGGCGATGCCAATTCAGTCGACGGCGTGGAGGATCCCGCAGACCCCAGGATGTTGCCGGCGGTCTCGCATCCTGCAAGACCAAGGCTCGATATGGCGATGATGCCGGCAAACGCGACGGACTTCATGTACCGACGCGCCGCAGCAGCAGCATAAATGGTCGTCACGACGACGTCCCCCTTTATATGACCCGCTGTTTGATCCGGCGGCCGTCGTACCTACCCTGCGGCCTGTTCATTCCCTCGAAACCGGTACACACTTCGCCCAAGACTTAGCCAGCCGGCTTACGCGCTGTCCACCCTCAGCAACCGTCCGTCCTCGATTCTCGTGTTCCGCAACACGGTTCAGAGGGCAAAGAGATGTGGATTGTGCAACTAAGCCACGACAATGGCGGAGATTTGACGGCCGTAGTCGGGCTCCTTGCGGTGGCAGGAGCGGCGGTAGGAGAAGAATCGCGATTCGTTCTCGTAGGTGCAGGCGGTGGCGCTTTCGACGTCAGCAAGGTCGAGCGTGGACAGGCGCGCCAGCACGTAGCCCGGCAGGTCGAAATGGGGCCGCTCGCGTCCCGGGGGCTTATCAAAAAAACGAGCATTGTCAGGGTTCAAGGCGATGACCTCGGCCTTGAATTCGGGGCCGACCTCGTAGGCGGGCTGGCCGATGCAGGGGCCGATGGCCGCGCGGATGCGGGCGCGATCGGCGCCGGCCTCGCACATGGCTGCGACCGCCGACTCCAGGATGCCGCCGACGGCGCCGCGCCAGCCCGCATGGGCAGCGGCGACCACTTTGGCCTCCGGGTCGGCGAACAGAACCGGGCAGCAATCGGCCGTCAGGGCGCCGACGACGACGCCGGGCGTGGCGGTGACGACGGCGTCGGCCTTGGGCAGGTCGGCGAGGTCTTGCGCGCCGGTGACGATGCGGGCGGTGGCCGAGTGCGTCTGGTAGAGGGTGACGACGGGGGCTTCTGGCTGGCCGAGCGTGGCGGCGACGCGGCGGCGGTTTTCAAGCACACGGTCGCGCTCGTCGCTGGAGCCCAGACCGCAGTTGAGAGACGCATAGAGCCCGTCGGAGACGCCGCCTTCGCGCGTGAAGAAGCCGTGCGCGATGCCGGGGAGGGCCAAAACGTCGGCTTCAATCGGTCGGGGGGATGTCATGGTGTCAGGCATCGTCCATCCGTATGGGCCGCACGCCGGCAGTTCAAGGGGACAATCGTGATGCGAGGTTCAATTGGTCGTCAGTGCTGCAGGTCGCCGGCGGCGTCCTGGTAGTCGCCAAGGCGGATGTAGGCGATTTCGCGCAGCAGCGTGATGGTGGGGCGCAGGGCGAAGCAGATCGACCCGATGAGGAACAGCCAGGTGCCGGTGTAGACCGTGCTCTTGTCGAAGAAGAGAACGCTGCCGATGATGAACATGAGCGCGGCGGTGAAATCGACCAACGTGTAGGCCAAAGCAGCATAGGCGTGGATCTCCCTGTGCGCTTGCGTGCGGGTGTGGTTGGTGGCGTCGAAGAGTTTCAAGAGCGGGTCTCCTTGCTGATGTGCGCGCCTGAGCGGCCGATGTCAGAACCCCGGCAGCGGCGGCAGGTTCGCAGAGCGCACGCCGATCACCTTGAAGCGGTCGCCCATGCCGGGGACGGCCATCAGGCGTGCGACGCCGAGTTCTATTTCGTGGGCGAGGTCGGGGTTGGCGCTCATCAGGCGTGAGGTGCGCTCCATGATGCCGAGGGAGCCCAGGAATTCGGCCTGCGTGACGGGACCGTCGACGGTGACGGGAAGGGAATCTTCGGACAGGTCCTGTTCCAGCCAGTACTTCACGTCGTTGAAATCGACCTGGCAGGTGAGGTCGGCTTCGCCGGGTGATGTGAGCGGATGTTCGTACTTGTGATTGCGTACGGCCTGGAGTGTTTCTGACGCGACCTCCCGATCTTCGCTGCGCGTGGGATCGTAGTGGCCATAATCGAGGAAAAGCCCGGCCAACGCGGCGTGCCTCCCGAAGCGCAGAAGGTTCAACTCAGAGAAGACCTGCGATTCAATGCAATCGCCGTTGCGAAGCCGCGGATTGTCCGCAACTGCGTCCCAAAGCTTGTTAGGCTCGCCAAGTGGGATGCTGACGAAAACGAGGTTGTCATCGGTGTCTAGTCCGACGCCGCGCAGATCGAGAACTCGGCCCTTCACAATGTGCTGCTGCACCGGGCAGGTGTCGAGGAACTCGTTGGCGAGAAGGATCATCGGGACATCGGTGGGGATCGCGCGGATTTTGCGGCAAGGCTTGATGCGATCGCGCGGCAGAAAATCCGCAAAGACGTCAGTAAGGCCATCCATCGGCGCGACATCGACGAGGATGAGTGAGGCCGCATCGAGAAACCCCGGCACGATTTTCGCGGCGCGCAGGGCGTCACGCATCATGGTGCCGCGGCCGGGGCCCAGTTCGACGAGGTTGAAGCGCGACGGTGATCCCATCTGCTGCCAGACGACGGCCGACCACAGGCCGATCAACTCGCCAAAAACCTGCGAGATTTCCGGGGCGGTGACGAAATCGCCCTTGGCGCCGATGGCCTGCTTGTTGACGTAATAGCCGTGCTCGGGATCGGTGAGGCAGGCGCGCATGTAGTCCGCAACCGTGATCGGCCCGTCGCGGCGGATGCGCTCCTTCAGCTTCAATGCGAGCGGTGTGTCGCGGCGCGCGTCAGGATCGTAGGGAAGGTCGGTGTCGCC
>CAZDNY010000437.1:0-3437 GCA_964506885.1 uncultured Hyphomicrobiaceae bacterium
TCGCGCTATGTGTCTTCACAGTCCGGCACTGCGCCTGAGCGCGAGCGCATCACAACGGGCACGCTTCCGGATCGGCCAGGCGAATGAGTGTCGCGCAACAGACGCCCGTGCGCTTCAGCCCAATATGCCCTAACGGTGCTGGAGGCCCTCCAGGTAGGTCTCGACGAGATCCTTGACGAGTGGCCAGGCCGCCTCGGCGGTGATGCTGGAAAGCTTGTCCGCCGTCGACAGCGATGTGATCCCGTGGACACCGGCCCATAGGACCCGCGCGCGCCGCTTGATCTCGCTTTCTTCGGTGGTGTTCGCCAGGGGTCGCAATGCATCTTCGATGCGTGCCAGTAGCCCTTCGAGTTTCTCGCGGTAGGCGGGTGGGACGTCTACTCCGGCAGGCAAGTGGTGCTCGAAGAGAAGATTCCAGAGCCGCGGGTTGTTGTGGGTGAACTTCAGGTAGGCCTCAGCCAACTGCAGCAAATGATCCTTGGGATCGCTTGTGGCCGGCAGAGCCCGAAGGCTTGCGTCAAGCTCAGACAGCATTCTCGCTTCGATGGTCAGGATGAGGTCATCGAGGTTGACGAAGACGTTGTAGATCGTTCCAGGTGAGTACCCGATGCGACGAGCCACCTCTCGGGCGGAAAGCCCTGACAGTCCCGAGGCGGTGATCAATTCCGTGGCTGCGTTGAGTATATGCTCGCGGAGTTCTTCCGGTGTGTGGACCGACCGGCGTCCCATGTTGTTTCTCACTTGTTGTCATTGTTCCGTACAAGAATATTCTGATTAACGTGGCATTCAATTGGCCTAGAAATCAATAAATAAGCGGAGCCGTTCGCCCTCCTTGCGAAAGAATGCCCTTTTTTCGCCATTGCGCCAACGAGAAATGGGCCACCCGGAGGCGGCCCGTATCTCAACTTTAACTGTCTGTGGACCCCGCAGGATCACCTATTCGGGGCAGGTCTGACAGTTGGCCGATTCGAAAGCGACGCAGTTCCATCGCGGCGAATGGAACGCTTTCGACGACCAGCTTCCCTGGAGCCCGTCGACATCGTTACGCTTCTGCTTCAAACCTTCCAGGCTGAATCCCTTGTAGATGAAGTTTCCGAAGACCGGCTGGTAGTTGTACCCCACCTCGGCCACAACCACGCGGGAGCCATTTTGTTTCAGATCGGCATCGATGCCGAAATTGGAGCATTGGGTGTAGGGCGCGGGGAGCGGATCGGATCCGGTTGCTTCGACGGCCGTGTGGTTGATCTCCGTCGACCACTCGACCTTGGTGGCGCCGTTGTTGTCCGTGCGGACCTGGAGCAGGCGGACGATCAGGGAATTGTCGTTATAGGGCTTCATAACGTGGTCGAGCGAGCGGTAGATGTTCTTGAGATCCTCCGCATCGACCTGCTCCTCGCGGGCCACGAGCTCGCTTGCCATGGCACTCACGGAGTTGAGGCGGCGATCGATGCTGACAGCGCGCGAGAGTTCGAAGGTCGCCATCAGCATGACGAGCAGGATGGGGGCGATGTAGGCGAACTCCACAGCCGCCACGCCGCTGTTGTCGCGGACGAAGCGCCGGGCAAGAATGCCGCCGCGATGTTTCTTTTTCATGTCGACCATTTCAGCTCAGCCTCACTCGATCCCAATGCGTTTCGCCACCACAGCCGATCTCATTCGTAGGGTTCGGTCTGGAAGACCGCGGATGCCTGCAGAAGCATTCCGCCACTGGCAAGCGGAGGCTCGACGCGCCGGTTGCCGTCCTTGTCGTGAACCATGTAGGGCAGGTACTTCGCCACGGTCCAGTCGTAGCAGGCGGTGACGAGAACCTTCCGGCTTGCACCGCCGACGTTGTTGGTGATCGGGTCGTTGCCGCCCGCGCCCTGAGACAGGTTCTTGGTGTTGCCATCAACACAGTTGGGAGGCGTCACATCCTTCCAGCTGTCGTAGCTCGACATGTGTATCTGGAGCTTGTTGCAGTCGATATGAGGAGCAGCGAGATTGCAGACAAGTGACTTGAACTGGTCGGAGTTCATTGCCGATTGCTGTGCCTGGCCGGTGCGAATCTGGCGGCTCGCGTCATAAACCGCTTTTTCGAGCGAATTCGTCGCCAGATAATGCAGGCCGATCGTAATAATTCCAAAAGTGAATGCCAGGAACGGGCCGGCTACCAGCGCGAATTCGATTGCGGTCGCGCCGTCGTCGTCGCGCCTGAAGCGGCGGCTCGCGGTCGAGAGCGCCTGCAGCGCATTGAACTTGCGATAAGCGGCGTGCTTCTCTGTCATGACGGGCATTACCTCACGCAACAATACTTGCTGGAACACTATCCTCCGTAATGTAAAAAAAACATTTATTGAAAATGTCGGGTAGCCGGATGGTTACGAAACGGTAAAGGCGGTGCGTGAAAAGCGAAAACAGTCATTCACGCATTCTTAGTTTCGATCCGATCAGGAAATGGACAAATCGAATTAATTTCGAGATTGTCAGGGGGCGTCGACGATGCAGGCCGGCAGGCCCTCTCCGGATCTTGCAGCGGCGCGTGAGATCTGCAGCAGCTCCACCCTCGGCTGCGCAGGTGCCCGGTCGCTCCGGGTCAGCAAAGCGCGAGACCGACGTTGCCCCTGTCGGTCTCGCGCTTCTTTTGTTTTGCCGGTGTGGTCCGGCTTTGAGCGGGACTCTATAAATAGGCCCGGCTATGCTTGCCGCCCGCCAGTGGTGCTGGCGTGCTGGCTACTGTCCGCCGCCTGGTGCGGTCTCCGCGCCGGAGTCGGAGAAGCGGGTCTTGGTCGCCGAGTGCTTCGAAATCAGCTCGAAATAGGCGGGATCATCGCCAATGGTGATCGTCGGCTGGCAGTTGGGCGAGCAGGTGTAGGACTGGCGCATGGCTCCCTTGTGCAGGTTGACGAGGCGCTGCTCATCGCGCTGCACGATCACGCGCTGGTCCTGAATGACGTTGCGATCAGCGTCGAGGGCGATCACGTTGGTGATGCCGAACGTCTTGCCGGTAATGACGAGAAGGTCGGCACCTTGAATGGCGACATCCGCGATCGACGGATTGCCGATGATCAGCTCTGAAACGGGCCGAGGCAGGCGCAGGATCTGCGACTGGTCATAGCGAACGACAAGGTCGTTCGCTGTTGCCTGCTGCGCATTGAGCGCCATTGTTGCAAGCAGGGCCATGACGGCGGCAAGGCCGAGGCGCATAAGATCTGAGAAATTCGATTTCTTGGTCGCGTAGGGAAGCATCTTCCACTCTCCAGACTTGTCCGTTGCAGGCATTAGGTCAGGAAAAGGTAAAGGGAGTGCAAACGGCTGTCGGAGTATGGGGCGCGGATCGCCCGTGCGCGGATGTTCGGGCCACGTGAAGCGGCCTGCGGGCGCCGGCGCTGGTGGGCCGGGGCTGGGAATCGGGAAGAAAAGCTCGAATCGATACGAAGCGTTGTGCGGGGTCTTTGGTG
>CAZDNY010000438.1:0-3428 GCA_964506885.1 uncultured Hyphomicrobiaceae bacterium
GTGGGTGGCCACCGGCCTCCCGAAGCGGATTGTCTGTCGATGCTCGTGGGCCCGGCAGACGCCGCTGAGATCATTTCCGCCTCAGGCGGCTTGGCATCGCCGGCCCGCTCCCCTCTAAGGCCACCCATGGCAGCATACTTGGGGTGGCCTTAGAGGGGAGCGGGATGGTTCCAGCCAGACCTGAAAGGCTATCGCGAACGTTTTTTCGCCGTTCAGAGCCGATTTGGGGCGGGCGCGTTGCCGCAAAGCAGCGCCGTGCCGCAACATCGCCCCGGTCCGCGCCGATCAATTGCCCTTGCGCGAAACGATTTGCTACCGTCACGCCCGCATGGGGACCGGCTGAACCGATCCTGCCTGTGCGCGGGTGCGGGCAGGTGTGCGGGTCTATCTGTCGCCGGATTGTCGGGTAACGTGGGGCGAACCGCTGGCCGGCCGGTCTGAGCCGACCAACGCGGGCGAGGGAGTTGAGCGTGGTGTCGGAGAAGCGTGACCCGGTCGGTCTTCAATCCGACCTGCGCGAGCTGGAAGCCTACGCACTGGCCCCGGCACAAGCGAGCGACGAACTGGCCGAACGCCTCGAAGAGGTCTACGCCGCGCTGCTCGGCATCGATTTCTCCGTCTACGATCCCCAGCGCCTCGCCGATGCGGCGCCCGCCCTCATCCTTCAGATGTTCCAAACGCGCATGGCGCTGAGGGAGCGGCTGCGGACGTGGCGTGGGCAAGGATTGCTGACCGGCAAGGTCCAGCGCGCGTTACGCGACGTGTTCCGAGCGATGCGATACGGCTCGGACATGTTGGGCGAGTCCAACATCGGCTTCAGGCGGCTTTCGGAGGGCTCGCGGCTGCTGACCGGGTTCCGCGGCCGGGACATGAACACGCTCATCAATCCGCGCTTCAACGAGGGGCACGACCTGCCGTTCAAATCCGGCGATATCCTTCTGGTACGCGGGCGCCATCACAATAGCGCGGCGATTGCGCGGATCGGTGACGTCGATTCCCAGTACAGCCACCTGGCCATGGTCTATGTCGACCCGAAAGGGCTGCATTGGGTGGTCGAAGTCCTGATCGAGGACGGTGGAGTCATCAAGCCGCTGCAGGAGGCGCTCGACCATGATCTGGGCCGGGCCATCGTGCTGCGCCATCCCGACCAGGCGCTGGCGCAGCGCGCAGCATTCATCGCGCACGAACACGTCAAACAGTCGCTGTCACGGTACGGCAAGCCGATCCTTTATGATTTCACGATGCAGAACGAGGGCCTGAAGCGCATGTTCTGCTCCAAGCTGATCCGGTTCGCCTTTGAGCGCGCCAGCGAAGGTCAATGCGTACTGCCGTCCTTCCCGACACGCCTCAAGATGGCCAACCGCGACTTCTTCAACCGCATCGGCGTGACAGCGGAGGAGACGTTCGCGCCCGGCGACATCGAACTGGAACCTGAGTTCGATGTCGTCGCGGAGTGGCAGGATTACCGCACGACGGCCTCTCTCAGGCACCAGGACATCGTGATGGACTTCCTGTTCGCCTGGATGGACGAGCACAACCTCGCCTTCAAGGAGACGTTCCTGATCAAGCTGGTGAGCCTGTTCGGGCGGGTAGCGGCGAACTTCTCAAATACCGTCAAGACCATGATCGCGGACGTCGTGCCGAAAGTACCGCCGCACATGCCGCGCCGGACGATCGCGACGATCGTCATGCTGCACCGGACCGCCGATCCGCTGATGCACGAGATCGAGACGCTGGAACAGGAGCGCATCAAGGTGTTCGGCTATCCGCTGCACCCGCGCGAAATCGCCGAATACCTCGAACGCGTCCGCGAGAAGTCGTCCAACGAGATCGGTTATCTCGTGCCGGCCGCCAAGCTGCCTGCCATGTGATCGGCAGCGGGCGGCATCTGCGCCGGCAAAGGCTGGTGGCACGATCAGCCAATCGCAGATCGCGCAATCACAGCGATTCGACCAGATCCTTGGCTTCCTTGAGGCCCAGACCCAGGCGTTCGCGGGCACGTTTGATGGCTTCGATCTTGCGGTTTGCCAGCAATAGCGACTTGAGTTCTTCCTCCAGCGCCATATCGAGCCCGTACCCGTGGCTCGCGGGCGCATCAACGCCGGCGCCCGCGTTGTAGGGGGTGACCGGGGGGGACGATGAGCGGCTCGGATGCTGCTGGCGCTGCGGTTGGCGACCCGTTGCGCGCACAGACCAGCGGCCCATGAAAAAAGCCCAGACGACGAGAATGAGAACGGTCAGCCATGTGGGAAGGTCGGGCGGGAATTCGGACATGGCTCAGGCTCCAATCCCGGCTCTCAGTTTCTGATTTCGAGCATATTCTTCACGCCGAACCGCTGACACTTCGGCTGAACAAGCTCTCATCAATTTGGCCCGTCTTGACAGGCGCCCCTGAAATCCGCCGGTGCATCACTGCTGCTTGAGGGCGTGGGCGACCACCTTACGCATGACGCTTGGCAGCGCCGCGTCCGACAGATGGCGCCGATGGACCCAGCGGCAGCGCTCGGGCTCGGCCCAGAACGTCAGTTCCGCATCGACGGGAACAATGGCGCGGTAGACAGACAGCTCGAGCCGGAAATGCGTGAACGTGTGGATGACCAGGCCCGGCACCTCCCACCATGAGGCGCGAACGGGCGCGGCGCGGCTCACGCCGCGTGACGAGGGCGGCTCGTCGGTCCAGGGCGTGGAGGGTACTTCCAGCATGCCGCCGAGCAGGCCCGCATCGGGGCGCTTGCGCAGCAACACATGGCCATCTTCGCGCAGGGCGAGGAAGGCGATTCCCGCCCTTACCGGCCGATCGGGCTTTTCAGCTTTCGCCGGCAACGCGGTTTCGAGCCCCTTGGCGGCGGCGGCACAATCGGGCTGCAGCGGGCAGACGAGGCACGAGGGGCTTTTGGGCGAGCAGATGGTGGCACCCAGATCCATCATCGCCTGGGCGAAGTCGCCGGGGCGGCCGCGCGGCGTCAGCGTGGCGGCGAGCCGCTTCAATTCGGGCTTGGCCTGCGGCAGCGGCTGGCGGACGGCAAACAGGCGCGCGGTAACACGCTCGACGTTGCCATCGACCGGCGTCGCAGGCTCGTTGAAGGCGATCGCTGCGATTGCAGCGGCCGTGTAAGGCCCGATGCCGGGCAGGCGGATCAGTTCGGCCTCGGTGCGCGGGAACTTGCCGCCGTGCGTGGTCGCGATCTCAGTTGCGCATTCGTGCAGCTTGCGCGCGCGGGCGTAGTAGCCCAGACCCGCCCAGGCAGCGAGCACCTCGTCACGGTCGGCAGCCGCCAGCGCCTTGACCGTCGGCCAGCGGGCGAGGAACTTCGCGAAGTAGGGAATGACCGCCTTGACCGTGGTCTGTTGCAGCATGATCTCGCTGAGCCAGACTTTGTAGGGATCGGCGCGGCGGCCGGGCGCGACACGCCAGGGCAGATCGCGGC
>CAZDNY010000439.1:0-3426 GCA_964506885.1 uncultured Hyphomicrobiaceae bacterium
GCGCGGGTCGGAGTAGGCCAGCGCATGCACGACGAAGTCGAGCCCGCCCCATTCCGCCTTGATCCGCTCGAAAACCTTGTCGACGGTTTCCAGGTCGAGCACGTTGCACGGCTCGACGATGTTGGACCCGACCGATTTGGCCAGCGGCAGGGCGCGCCGTCCGAAGGCTTCGTCCTGGTAGGTGAAGGCGAGCTTTGCGCCGTGCCCGGCGACTGCCCGTGCGATGCCCCAGGCAATGGAGCGCTCGTTGGCGACGCCCATGATGAGGCCGCGCTTGCCGGCCATCAGTGGGCCTGGATTGGAAAAATCGATCTCGGCCATAGGAGCCCTCGTTCCCGCGCCGTCCGCGCGCGCGTTAGTCTCGAACCAGCAACCGCCGTTCCGGTAGAATTTCATGACCTGGCACCTTGATTGAGCCGGAATGGCTCTCAATAGCGCCGCGTCATGACGTTTTCTTAACCATCGTAGCGGCGCAAGATGAGAGTTGCATTTGTTCCGCCAAAGCCGAAGCTATTCGACATGACACAGTTAAGCGAAGCATTATCGATTCGTGAGCGCACGATCGGCATGTCTTCGAATGCAGGATCCAGGTCTTCGATATTCGCGCTTTCGCAGATGAAGTCGCTGTTCATCATAAGAAGCGAGAAGATGGCCTCCTGGACGCCGATCGCCCCCAGGGAATGACCGGTGAGTGACTTGGTCGCAGAGATTTTCGGGACATCCGTGCCGAAGACCTCGCGGATCGCCTCGATCTCCTTGGTGTCGCCAACCGGGGTCGCCGTCGCGTGCGGGTTGATGTAGTCGATCCGCCCCACGCCCTTGCCGTCGAGCCCCTTCATGGCGAGCTGCATGCAGCGCACAGCGCCCTCGCCCGACGGCGCCACCATGTCGAAACCGTCCGAGGTGGCCCCGTATCCGACGACCTCGCCGTAGATCTTGGCGCCGCGCGCCTTCGCCCGCTCGAGTTCTTCCAGGACGACCACGCCCGCGCCGCCCGCAATCACGAAGCCGTCCCGGTTCTTGTCGTAGGCGCGCGAAGCCTTCGCCGGCGTATCGTTGAAACGCGAGGACATCGCCCCCATGGCGTCGAACAGGACCGAAAGTGTCCAGTCGAGCTCTTCGCAGCCGCCCGCGAACATCACGTCCTGCTTGCCCCACTGGATCAGTTCGGCGGCATTGCCGATGCAATGTGCCGAGGTCGAGCAGGCCGACGAAATGGAATAGTTGGTGCCCTTGATGCGGAAGCTAGTCGCCAGCGCCGCGCTGGGGCCCGAGCACATCGCCTTGGGCACCTCGAACGGTCCGACCTTCTTGGGATCCTTTTGCCGCGCGGTATCCGCAGCCCACACGATGGCGCGCGTCGACGGCCCGCCAGCGCCGACGATGATGCCGGTACGCTCGTTGACGACGTCGCTTTCCTCCAGGCCTGCATCGCGGATCGCCTGCTCCATGGCGATGTAGTTCCAGCCCACACCCTCTTCCATGAAGCGCTTCGGCTTGCGTGGCACCTGCGAGGCCCAATCGATCTGCGGCGCGCCGTGGACCTGGCAGCGAAAGCCCATCTCGGCGTATTTGTCGGCCTTGACGATGCCGGACTTGCCCTCGCGCAGCGAAGCCACGACCTCTTGGGCGGTGTTGCCGATCGATGAAACGATTCCCATCCCGGTGACGACAACGCGCCTCATGTTACAAGACCCCTTATGTCCGCATTTCTGCCGCTCTCGCGCGGCTGAAGATTTGTCGTAGAACGCCCGCTCAACTTATAGCCGCAAGGCGCATTAGTCCGCCACGGTCCAAGTGCCTGAAGGCCGCCGCACCTCAGGCTTTCGCGCCGCTGGCCGCCTCCGGTTCGAACAGGCCGACGCGCATGTCTGTGGCGGTATAGATCGGTTCGCCGTCCGCCAGCAGCGTTCCATCCGCGATCGCCAGCTTCAGCTTGCGCAGGATGACGCGCTTGAGATCGACGACGTACTCGACCTTCTTGGTGGTTTTCAGAACCATGTTGGTGAATTTGACCTCGCCGACACCGAGGGCGCGGCCGCGGCCCGGAGCGCCGAGCCATCCCAGATAAAAGCCGGTCAGCTGCCACAGCGCGTCGAGTCCCAGACAGCCGGGCATCCCCGGGTCGCCCTCGAAGTGGCAGTCGAAGAACCAGTCCAGCCGCTCGTTTCCGGCCACCGCGAGTTCGGCGACGATCTGGCCCTTGCCGTGCGCACCGCCCTCCTCGGAGATGTGCGAGATCCGGTCGAACATGAGCATGGGGGGAAGCGGCAGCTGGGCATTGCCCGGACCAAACAGGCGGCCGTGGCCGCACTCCAGCAGGTCCTCGAATTCGAAGCTTGAACGGCGTGCAGTCATGGGCGTTTGAAGCTCCCCCGGCGGAATCGGCGTATTGACCGGTCGAGCTGAGCCCCGCCGGCACGTTTGGGCTACCCTTCAAAAGGTAAAGAGGGCCAGCGTCAAGCCGCATCTCCGCGCAATTTGGCAGGATCGGCCGCCATCGACACGTTGCAGCCGCGGGCCGCGCCCCCTATAATATCGAAGCATTAGGAAAGAAGGGGTCTGAAGTTCGCTGCGGACATCGGACCCTTGAGGCGTGTGTTCGAGAGATAAATCTGTGGGCCGTCGGGCCGTCGGGCCGTTGGACCGGGCGCGCAGCGGCACACGCAACCGTCAGGCGCTGTACGTGGTCGTATTGCAATCAGACCGCGCACAGGGCAGAGCGGAAACCAGTGACGAGATGCCGAAAGGATCGATGACGCGCATGAGCTTTGGTGATGACCGTCAGGATCAAGCCGGATCGGCCGACACGGCCACCGAGGTTTCGGAGCGGTTGCGACACGCCGGTCTGCGCCCGACACGTCAGCGTCTGGCCCTGGGCCAGCTGCTGTTCGGATCCGGGGACCGCCATGTGACAGCCGAGACGCTGCATGCCGAAGCCATCGCCGCTGGCGAACAGGTTTCGCTGGCGACCGTCTACAACACGCTCCACCAGTTCAAGCGTGCCGGTCTTCTGCGCGAGCTTGCCATCGATGGCGCCCGCGCCTACTTCGACACCAATACATCCAATCACAACCATTTCTTTGTCGAGGATGCGGGCGAGCTGATGGATATCGCCGGCAACGATATCCACGTCGACGGGCTGCCCGAACCGCCTGAGGGCATGAAGATTTCCCACATCGACGTCGTCGTCCGGCTGGTCAAGGCCTGACCGCGACTTAGAATAAATCCTGCGTCGCCCTCGCCGCTGGCGCTGATGTCTTGCGCAACCTCCTCACACGGGCTGGTCGGCTGTTCCGCGGCTTGACGTCAAAGCTCCCTTGCCCGTTGCATGATTGGGCGCGCGGCGCGGCATTCGATCAATCGCACATGGGCTGGATGGCTTGGCTGGGCCGGTGTCGGGTCTGGCCGAAGCCATTCGCAGCC
>CAZDNY010000440.1:0-3421 GCA_964506885.1 uncultured Hyphomicrobiaceae bacterium
GCGAAGCCCGTTCAGGCGATAATCCGACAGAACATGGGGCAAGCCCTGTAGCGCCCGGATTTGCCGGGTTTCAAACGTCCGGGAGACCCGCGGCTGGCACATTCATGCTCCAGGTGGACCCCGAACCGCGTCAAGATTATGAATGTGAGCGGGCAAACGCCGCGCCCTGTCTGGTCGGCGGCATACCGACCATTTCGATACGTCGCCGCAACCGCACGCATTTTTGAGCGTTGAAATCAAACTACCGGAAAAGAGCCTGACATGAGCGTAACCATCGCAGACCGCCTCAAAGCCCTCGGATTGTCCCTGCCCGACGCGCCCGCCCCGGTCGCCAACTACGTGCCCTATCTGATCGCCGGCGATCTGCTGTTCGTTTCCGGTCAGATTTCCAAGGCACCCGACGGCACCATCGTCACGGGCCGCCTCGGCGCCGACATCACCGTCGAACAGGGACAGAAGGCGGCACACTACTGCGCTTTGAACATCCTCGCGCAGGCCAACGCAGCGCTCGGCAGCCTGGACCGCATCGCACAGGTCATGCGTCTGACCGGCTACGTCGCATCCACACCCGACGCCGGCGACCAGCCTGCCGTCATCAACGGCGCGTCGAATCTGATGGTCGAGGTGCTGGGCGACGCGGGACGCCATACCCGTGTCGCCGTCGGTGTGGCGGCGCTGCCGGCGGGATGCGCCGTCGAGATCGACGCCATCATCCGCTTCAAACCGTGATTGAGAAACCCGATGAGGAGCGGCCGCCCGCCCGCTACCGCAACCGCGCCGATGCAACCGCACCCTGACGCGACCCGCCATGCCAAAGACCCGCGATGAGATGCACGTCTTCTTCAAGCCCATCGCCCACCGCGGCCTTCATGGTCCCCCGGGCGGTGGTGCCGTCGAGAACACGATGCCGGCTTTCCGTGCCGCGCGCGACAAGGGCTACGCGATCGAATGTGACATCCGGCCGGCCCGCAACGGCCTCCCACTGGTCTTCCACGATACCGACCTCGACCGGCTGATTGACGCGACGGGCCCTGTCTCTCGCGTCGCCGGCGCCGATCTCGCGACCCTCGCCTTCCGCAACGCGCCCAACGAGCGCATCCCGACCTTCGCCGATCTGCTTGCGCTTGCCGGACACGAGGTTCCGCTGCTGGTGGAAATCAAAAGCGAGTGGGCGCCCCCCGACACCACATTCCTGGGCGAAGTTGCACGTCTGTCCTCCGCCCACCGTGGCCCGATCGCCCTGATGTCGTTCGACCCCGACGTCATGGTGGTCCTCAAGGAACTGGCTCCCGAAATTCCCCGTGGCATCGTCTCGGGCAACTACCTGGCAAGCAACTCCGGCGATCACTGGTGGGAGCACATCCTCACCCCCGCACGCGCCGAGCGATTGACGCACCTCCTTGAATCCGGGCCGGCCGAACCCAGTTTCTATGCCTACGACGTGAAATCGCTTCCAACTCCGGTGACGCGCTACGTGCGCGAGGTCCAGCGCCTGCCGCTCTTTACTTGGACAGTGCGAGACGACGCCGACCTGGAGAACGCGCGGCGCTTTGCCGATGCGCCCATTTTCGAAGGCTTCCTCGCGTGAACGAAACGGCCGGCCCCAGTTCCCATCGACGGCAGACACAACCGGGCGCGACCGTCAGCGTAGTCGGCCGCATCCGCGAGATCGACGCCACCACGTGGGACGCACTCGCCAATCCTGATCCGGCGACATTCAATCCCTTCCTGGCTCACGGCTTCCTCAACGCGCTGGAGGATTCCGGTGCCGTCGGCGAAGGTACCGGCTGGTATCCGCGTCACCTGGTATTCGAGGACGAGCGCGGCATTGCCGGCCTGATGCCGCTCTACCTCAAAACCAACAGCCAGGGCGAATACGTCTTCGATCACAGTTGGGCCGAGGCCTATCACCGCGCCGGAGGGCGCTATTATCCCAAGCTCCAGTGCGCCGTACCCTTCACGCCGGTCCCCGGTCGTCGCCTGCTGGTGCGCGCCGATGATTACGACGCCCACGAGCGCACACTGGCCACGGCCGCATGCGAGGTCGCCAGCCGCTTCGGTGCCTCATCGCTTCACATCACGTTCATGGATGAACCCGCCTGGCATCGTCTGGGAGCAATGGGCTTCCTCAAACGCACCGGCCAGCAGTTCCATTTCACCAATCCCGGCTACGACACCTTCGACGACTTCCTCGCCGAGCTTGCCTCCCGCAAGCGCAAGCAGTTGCGCAAGGAGCGCGAACAGGCGTGCGAAGGCCTGACCATCCGCCACCTCACCGGACCCGACATCACCGAGGCGCACTGGGACGCCTTCTTCGCATTCTATATGGATACCGGCGCACGCAAGTGGGGCCGCCCCTACCTCAACCGCGCGTTCTTCTCTCAGCTCGGCCAGACCATGGGCGAGCGCTGTCTGTTGGTCTTGGCGGAGGACCACGGTCGGCCCATTGCCGGGGCCTTGAACATGATCGGCGGCGATTGCCTTTACGGCCGCTACTGGGGCGCCCTCGAACACCGCCCGTTCCTGCACTTCGAACTTTGCTATTATCAGGCCATCGACTTCGCCATCGCCAACAAGCTGGCGCGCGTCGAAGCCGGAGCCCAGGGCGAACACAAGCTGGCGCGCGGTTATCAGCCCGTCACGACCTACTCCGCCCACTGGATCGCCGATCCCGGTCTTGCCCGCGCCGTCGCCCATTATCTTGACCACGAGCGCGAGGCGATTGCCGAAATCAACGAGGATCTGGCCGCTGCCGGGCCGTTCAAGAAGCCCCGCTGAGGCCCGCAAACCTACGCAATCGCAGCACCATCTCGCGACGCACCTCGAGCCGCGCGCTTCCTTAGAACGCAATTTGTGCTAGTCATGCAGCCGCCCATTCAAATCCTGCGACGAGCGATGGCCCCATGAGCGACATGACAGACATCCCCGCCTACGACGAAGACAACATCTTCGCCAAGATCCTGCGCGGCGAGATGCCGTCCCACAAGGTCTACGAGAACGACGATTTCATCGCCTTCATGGATGTGATGCCGCAGGCGCCGGGCCACACGCTCATCGTTCCCAAGGCCCCTTCGCGCAATCTGCTCGACGCGGATACCGACACGCTGCAAAAACTCCTGCCGTTCACCCAGCGCATGGCCCGCGCCGTCAAGAAGGCCTTCCAGGCCGATGGCGTCACCGTCATGCAGTTCAACGAACCGGCAGGCGGCCAGACCGTCTTTCACCTCCATGTCCACGTCATCCCCCGTCACGACGGCGTGCCTCTACAGCGTCACGAGGGCGGCATGGAAAAGGGCGAGATCCTGATGGCCAACGCCGAGAAGATCCGCACGGCGCTGAAGGACATTCCCAAGAGCTGACACGCCCGCAACCGCTAGGCGCTTCGCTCACGCTTTTCGCCTCGCCGCAGCGAAATTCTCGC
>CAZDNY010000441.1:0-3406 GCA_964506885.1 uncultured Hyphomicrobiaceae bacterium
AGAGCCCTTCGAGGCGGGCGATCTCGCGATCCTTGGCGGCAATGAGGCTCGGCCAATCGAACCGCGGCGGCTCCAGCGTCCAGCCGAAGCCGGCGGCATCGGAAAAGTCGTCGGCAAAGCGGCTGGCATAGACAAGCAGCTTCTTAGGCACGCAGCCGCGGATCACACACGTGCCGCCGTAACGGTCGGCTTCGGCCAGCGCGACGCGTGCACCGTGACCGGCTGCAATGCGCGCTGCTCGCACGCCGCCCGAGCCGCCGCCGATCACGAAGAGGTCGAAATCGTTGTCCGCCATGCCGCCCGAAGCTCCCTTGCCCAAATATCAAGGCGGAGGTTTAGGGCGATGCGGGCATCAACTCAAGTCACATGAGCACGCATCGGTCTTTGACAGACGCAAGCCGCAAGATGCTCAGGGCTTGGCCTTGCCCTTCTGCAACGCTTTCAGCTCGCGCACCGCCATAAGCCCGTACTTCTGGCCGATCTGCGCGCCTTCCTGCATCAGTTCGGGCATGGCAGAGATGAACTTCGCGCCCGCACCGGTCCGGTAGAACGCCGTGATGTCCCGGAGTTCCTGGGCGGTAAAGCGCTCGGCGTAAAGGCTTGCAAACTCCTCCACCATTTGGTCGCGGTAACCGGCGAACTTGGCGGTGAAGGCGGCGAACTCCTGTTCGGCCTCTTTGGCAAGTTTGGGGCTGCCGGCTTCGCGCGTGCCCGCACCGACGCCCTGCTTCATCACGTCGAGCATCATCTCGATCTGCTTCTTGGCACCAGTGACCTCGATCAGCTCCTTTGCCGCCTCCATCCGCTCGGGATCTTGCGGGTTGTCCTGGGCCAAAGCCGGCGGCGGCGCCAGCGCAAACAAGACGGTGATGGCAAAAGCAGTGAAAAAGCGCGGCGCGATCATGACAAGCCTCCGTGCACGAGGATCGGTTGGCGCGATGGTAGTGGATCGCCCGCAACCTGGAAACACTCGTGATCGGAGCATTCAGGCCGCGGGGGGTGGGCACCACGACATCCTCGCGTGCCGTTTGCGGCCGGGCACGGGCGCGCGGCTGGGCTCGGCGATTAACGCTTCCGTCTACTTGGCCTGCGCACCGCCGGCGGCACCCTGCTCGACGGCCTTGATCAGATCCGACTGGAACCTGCCCATGCGCACCGCGATCAGGCCGCCCAGCTCCGGCGTCAACTTGTTGAACTTACGGCCGGCGTCGCTTTGCTGGAATGCCGCGATCGCCTGCATCTCTTCGGGCGTGAAGTTGCGGGCGTAGAACTGAACAGCAATGTTTTCCATATCGGAGAGGAAGCTCGACACGCGCGGGCCGTTGGGGTCCATTTCCTTGTCCGTATAGGCTATGAAGCCGACCGCCTTCCTGGGCTCGCTTGCCTGGATGCGCATGATGAGCGCCTGGCGCAGCTGTTCCAGCGAAGCAAGTGTCTGCCCCCTGGCATCCATGGCTTTGACGAGATCCTTAGCCGCGGCGACGCGCGCGGCATCGGGCTCGGGAGAGGCTTCCTGCGCCAGCACAGGAGCTGCAAACGCGAGTGCGGCGATGATGCAGGCCAATACCGATCCGCGGGCGAATGTACGCTTCATGATGTCACTCCCTTTTTTTGATTTCTTGTTACCGGCCGGCCGAAGTCTGGTCGCGGCGCTTCGGCGCGGCGACCGCAACCTTGACGCATCACGTACCAGATTGGGGCGTCAGCGCCCGGCATAAGGCGTGTTAGCGCCAAATGATGCCGAAACGCAGGTCAAAGCCTGTAACGTCCCTAACGCTCGTTGCAGATCAAGCGGTCTTGCCGCCCTCGCGTTCGGGGCCGCCGTTGCCGCTGCCGTCATCCTCGTCCTCGTACCACTCCTCGTCATCCTCGGAGTAGTCTGCTTCCAGCACCTCGACCGTATCACCGCGCGCAATGACCGCTGCATCGGCGAGCCCGATGAACAGGCCGTTCTCCACGACTCCCGGAATCATCTTCAGCGCATGATCCAGCTCTTCGGGGTCCACGATCGCACCATAGTGGGCATCGACGATGAGATTGCCACTGTCGGTGCGGAACGGCTCACCCGATGCGGTCGTGCGCACCTTGAGTTCGCCCTGGCAGCCGCAGTCCTCGCCCAGCATCTCTATCATGCCGAGTGTGGCAGCGAGACCGAACGGGATCACCTCGATCGGCAGCGGGAACTTGCCCAGCGTTTCGACGAGCTTGGTGGCGTCAGCAATGACGATCATGCGGTCAGATGCGGTCGCCACGATCTTCTCGCGCAACAATGCGCCGCCGCCGCCCTTGATGAGGCGCAGCCCGGGATCGATCTCGTCGGCGCCATCGATGGTGAGGTCGAGGAAGGGCTCGGCATCCAGCGTCGTCAGGCGGATGCCCAGGCTCTCGGCCTGCCGGCGAGTTGCTTCCGAGGTCGGCACACCGATCACGTCCAGACCTTCCGCCACGCGCTTGCCCAGCAAATCGACGAAGGCTGCCGCCGTGGAGCCGGTGCCGAGCCCCAGCTTCATGCCGGGCTCCACGAACTGAAGCGCGCGCGCGGCCGCCTTCTTCTTCATCTCTTCAGCGCTCATGCCCGGTGTCTCCTACAGATCGAGTGCGCATAACCCTGATGGGTGCGGCAGACAATAGCCAGAACCGGGCATCCGGGAGAAGCGGGATATTGTGCGGCCGGCGGGGCCAATGCGCGCATGATGCGCTGCGCGGGCTGTTGCGCGTGGGCCGGCATCAGTGAGAAGCGCTCCGGCGGACGTGGACCGGCGATCCCTGCCGGCTCACAGTCCGCCCATCATGATGTACTTCATCTCGATGAATTCCTCGATGCCGTGGTGCGAGCCTTCGCGGCCAAGTCCCGATTCCTTGACGCCGCCGAACGGGGCGACCTCGGTGGAGATGACGCCCTCGTTGACGCCTACGATGCCGAACTCGAGCGCTTCGGCAACGCGCCAGACGCGGCCGATGTCTCGCGCATAGAAATAGGCCGCCAGACCGTACTGGGTGGAATTGGCCTGGGCGATGACGTCGGCTTCGTCCGCAAAGCGGAACAGCGGTGCGACGGGGCCGAAGGTTTCCTCACGTGCCACCTGCATGTCAGATGTCACACCGGTCAGGATGGTCGGCTCGAAGAACGTGCCACCCTTGGCGTGACGCTTGCCGCCGAGGATCGCCTTGGCGCCCTTCCCCAGTGCATCGGCGATATGCTCCTCGACCTTGGCGACTGCGGCGTCATTGATCAACGGGCCCTGATTGACGCCGGGCTCGGTGCCATCACCGACCTTCATCTTGGCGACCTCGGCGGCGAGTTTCTCGGCGAAGGCATCATAGACGCCGGCCTGCACGTAGATGCGGTTGGCGCAGACGCAGGTCTGGCCGTTGTTGCGGAACTTGCAGGCGATGGCGCCCTCGA
>CAZDNY010000442.1:0-3398 GCA_964506885.1 uncultured Hyphomicrobiaceae bacterium
CCACTCCTCTTCGTCCAGCACCGCCGAAATCACGGGGTCCTGGAGGAACTCCTGTCGAAGCTGACGCTGTCGGGTCTCAGGCGCTGGGTCGATTTCGGCGCTGAAGCCTATCGCCGCGACCTGCCGAGACAGGCGGATTACTTCGGCCTCGTCAGCGAGGATTCGCGCGCCGTCCTCAAGCAGGAGCGCCGCGGCACCCTCTTCATCGACTCCCAGCGGCGCCTCAACTTCTACCTCAGGGCCTTTTGGGGGCGTGACTTCTTCCTGCGCCCCAGTGCCGCCGACCACACCGGCTTCCGTGCCTTCATCGAGGACGGTGCGATGCACCTGCCCGATGCGGTCGATCAGGTCGGCAACGTGTCCGGGCTCGATCTCTATCGCGCCATGTGCGCGCACATGGCAGCGCACATCACCTCATCCGACAAGGGGCTGTCCCAGCAATCGCTGAGCCCGGCCCAGATCTTCTTCATCGGCATGCTCGACGATGCGCGTGTCGAATACAGCGCGGTCAGTCAGTTCCCCGGGTTGCGCGGATTGTTCAAGTCGCTGATGCCGCCATCACCGCCCGGGCACTATGAACACGACACGATGTACCTGCTGGAGAAGACGGCCCGCGCCCTGCTCGAGCCGGGGATCTCGACCGGCGATCTCGCAATCGATACGCTGGTTGAACAGTTCCACATCAACATCGGCGCCAACGCGCGCGAGACGATGTTCTCCTGGGGGCTGGGGCTCGAACTCTACAACCACCTCGCCGAGCGCCGCGCAGTTCCCAGCCTGCGCATCCTGGAATCGCTGAACATCCCCTATCGCGACGACAACCGCTTTGTCTGGTCGATGGACGACTACGACTGGGCTGGCAGCACCGCCTACCGGCCCGATCCCACGCAGCAAGTCCGCCGCAAGGTCGGGCTGATGGAATTCATCAACGAAGTGGAGGTCGAGACGGCAGGCGACGACGCACAGGAAGTGTGGGTGCTGTCGAGCGAGCTGTTCCCCTACGAGGACGAGGGAATCTCCTACAACGAAATGGAAGGCAAGGAGCCGGTCTCCGATCCGTTCCACTATGCCGAATGGGATTATAAGGTACAGCTCCATCGGCCGAGCTGGGCGACCATCTATGAACGCCGCCAGGGGCGCGGTGATCCCGAGATCATCGATGCCGTGTTGACCGCACACAAGGGCGTGAGTCACCGGATCAAGCAGATCGTCGATCGACTGCGGCCGCAGGGGCTCTCGCGCCAGCGTCGCCTCGAGGACGGCGATGAACTCGACATCAATGCCGCGGTCGATGCGGTCGTCATGAGCCGGCTTGGCATGCAGCCCGACCCGCGCATCACCATGCGCAACGTCATAAATCGCCGCGATCTTGCCGTCTTGATTTTGCTCGACCTGTCAGAATCGACCAATGAACGGGTCCGCGGAACTGAAAAGACCGTGCTCGAGTTGACGCGCGAGGCCTCCGCGCTTGTCGCCAGCGCAATAAACGGCATCGGCGACCCGTTCGCCATCCACGGATTTGCCTCCGATGGCCGCCACGATGTCCAGTATTTTCGCTTCAAGGATTTCGAACAGCGCCTCGACGATCAGGTCAAGAGCCGCCTGGCCGGCATGAAGGGCGGCTTGTCCACGCGGATGGGAGCCGCGATGCGCCATGCAGGCCATCATCTCATCCAGCGCAGCGAGCAGCACAAACTGTTGTTGATCGTCACCGACGGCGAACCTGCCGACATCGACGAGCGCGATCCGCAGTACCTCAGGATGGATGCCCGCAAGGCGACGGTGGAGTTGCAACAGATGGGCGTTTCCAGCTATTGCCTGACACTAGACCCGCAAGCGGATCGATATGTCGCGCGCATATTCGGCCCGAACAACTATACCATCATTGATCAGGTGGAACGCCTCCCGGAAAAGCTGCCCACGCTGTTCGCCAGTCTGACGAAATAGGTACAGCCAATTCTCCAGGATCATCACCATGGCATCCAAGACAATCATCGCACCGTCCATCCTCTCAGCGGACTTCTCCCGGCTCGGCGAGGAAGTCGCTACCGTCGACGCGGCCGGCGCTGACTGGATTCATCTCGACGTCATGGACGGTCATTTCGTGCCCAACATCACGTTCGGCCCACCGATCATCAAGGCGATCCGCAAGGCGTCGCCGAAGGTATTCGACTGCCACTTGATGATTGAGCCCGCCGATCCCTATCTGGCAGCCTTCGCCGATGCTGGCGCGGATATCATCACCGTACACGCCGAGGCTGGTCCGCATCTGGATCGCTCGCTGCAGGCGATCCGCAATCTGGGCAAGAAGGCCGGCGTCTCGCTCAATCCCTCGACGCCCGAGAACGTCATCGAATACGTGCTGGATCGCCTCGATCTCATCTTGCTGATGACCGTCAATCCCGGCTTCGGCGGGCAGGCGTTCATTCCTTCCGTGGTCGAGAAGGTGCGCCGCGTGAAGGCGATGATCGGCAACCGTCCGATCGACATCGAGATCGACGGCGGTGTGACGCCCGAGACAGCACCGCTCGTCGCAGCAGCCGGCGCGAATGTCCTTGTCGCCGGGTCCGCCGTCTTCAAGGGTGGTACCAAGGAGTCCTACGCGGCCAATATCACCGCAATCCGAAATGCCGCCGATGCCGCCATGCGCTCTGCGGCTGCGTGAATCGATAAGTTGGAGTGAGGGAAGATGGCGGTCGCAACGCCCATCTGCGATTTCGGCTGGAAGGCCCCTGATTTCGCGCTGCCTGGTGTCGATGGCAAGACATGGCGCCTGGCGGATGTCCGCGGCGAGCGCGGCACGCTCGTCATGTTCATATGCAACCATTGCCCCTACGTGCGCTCGGTCATCGACCGTATCGTCAGGGATGCGAAGGCGCTCGAGCCGTTGGGCATCAGGTCCGTCGCGATATCGGCCAACGATGCGACCACCTATCCCGAAGACTCCTTCGACAATATGAAGGCATTCGCGGCCGAACACGCCTTCCCCTTTCCCTATCTGTACGACGAGACACAGGCCGTCGCGCGCGCCTACGATGCGGTCTGCACGCCCGACTTCTTCGGCTTCGATGCCGGCCTCGGGCTGCAGTATCGCGGACGTCTCGATGCCTCGCGAAAGGAAGCCGGACCGCCCGATCTGCGACGCGATCTGTACCTTGCCATGAAGCAGGTAGCCGAGACTGGCAGAGGGCCCACGGAGCAGATTCCGTCAATGGGCTGCTCGATCAAGTGGAAAGACGTCGCGTGAACTCTGCATCTTCTGCACCCGCCGCGCTCATTTTCGACCTCGACGGCACGCTGATCGACAGCGCGCCCGACATTCACGCGGCGGCCAACCGACTGATGGCCGAGTTCTCTTTGCCGGAATTCGATCTGACGACAATCACGTCCTACATCGG
>CAZDNY010000443.1:0-3398 GCA_964506885.1 uncultured Hyphomicrobiaceae bacterium
TCGAGTCGCGCGCGCCGTGACCGCGCCATCGGGTCGTCCCCACGCCGAGCCCCTCGCCATCGCACAGGCCGGCGAGCGCGCCCGCGGCAAGACCATGTACGTGACGTTGGAACCCTGCTCGCACCACGGCAAGACGCCTCCGTGCTCCGGCGCGGTGGTCGATGCCGGCCTCGCCCGCGTCGTCGTCGCGCTCACCGATCCCGATCCGCGCGTTTCGGGCCGAGGCTTGAACCAGCTTCGCGCCGCCGGCATCGCCGTGACGCGCGGTGTGCGATCGCAAGAGGCGCATTGGCTGACGCGCGGCCACATCGTCCGCGTCACCGAACGTCGCCCCTTCGTACAGCTCAAGATGGCGCTGGGGCCCGATGGTCAGGTGCCGCGCGGCACCGCTGGCAAGCCTCATTTCGTCACCGGTCCGCTGGCCCGCGCCCGCGGCCATCTGCTGCGCGCCGAGGCCGATGCCATCCTGATCGGGCACGGCACACTGCGCGACGACGATCCCGATTTGACCTGTCGCCTGCCCGGGCTTGCCCACCGCTCGCCGGTCCGCGTCATCCTGGCCGCCGATCCCGAAGGTGTCGACGAAAGCCGGCTTGCCCGGACCGCGCGCATTGTCCCGGTTCATCTGGTGACGACGGCCGCAGGCACAGCGGCGCATCCCGGCGTGGTGGCACACCTGCAGGAGATGGGCGTCGCCGTACATGTCGTGCGTGCGGTGGCCGGACGCATCTGGCTGCCCTCGTTGCTGGAGCGCCTCGCCGAGGTCGGCATCACCCGCCTGCTGGTCGAGGGCGGCCCCGCCGTCTGGCGCGCCTTCGCAAGACATGGTCTGTTCGACGAGGTTGTTCTGTTCCGTGCGCTCGCCGGCAGCGCGGAAGGACACCCGGCCTCTCTGAGCGCGGCCGAGGCCACCATCGATCTTGAGCGCGAGGCCGGCATCGCGGGCCTCGAACTTGCAGATCACCTTAGTCTTGCAACCGACGCCATGCTGGTCTTCCGCCAGCCGTTGAGACATAGCCCGTCCGCCGGACCTCAAGCCGGCAAGAGTTAAGGAAATCCCGCCATGTTCACAGGTCTCGTTTCAGATGTCGGCGAGGTGGTCGCCCGCGAAGGCGGCGTCTTCACGCTCGAAAGCGCTTACGACCCCGCAACCATCCCCATTGGCGCTTCGATCGCCTGCGACGGCGTCTGCCTGACGGCGACAACGGTCCAGCCCGCACCCGTGGGCGGTGGCAGCCGCTTCACGGTCGATGTCTCCAACGAGACGCTGTCCAAGTCGACGCTCGAAGGCTGGACGCCAGGCCGGGCCGTCAATCTCGAACGCCCCTTGAAATCCGGCGACGAACTCGGCGGTCATATCGTCACAGGCCATGTCGACGGACGCGCCCGCATCGTCGACGTCACCAGCGACGGCGACAGCCGCCGCTTCCTGTTCGAGGCGCCCGAGCACCTCGCCATGTACATCGCGCCCAAGGGTTCCGTCGCCCTCGATGGCACGTCCCTGACGGTTAACGAGGTCGCCGGCACGCGCTTCGGCGTCAACCTCATCCCCCACACCTTGACCGCGACGACCTGGGGGCGCAAAAAGCCCGGCGACGAGGTCAATCTCGAAGTCGATTTGTTCGCGCGCTACGTCGCGCGCCTGATGGAGTTCCGCCCGTGAGGCAAGCGCAGCACAAGCGCACCGTGAAGAAGGCCGCGGCCAAGAAGCCGGCAGCGCGCAAGCCAGCGTCGGCGCGTGCGCCCGCGCGCGCAAGTGCCGAGCTTGCGCCCACCGTCGAGATCATCGAGGAACTGCGCAATGGCCGCATGGTGATCCTGGTCGACGCGGCCGACCGCGAGAACGAGGGCGACCTCATCATCCCCGCTCAGATGGCGACCCCCGACGCGATCAACTTCATGGCCAAGCACGGCCGCGGTCTCATCTGCCTCGCCCTGACGCAGCGCCGCGCCAACGAGTTGAAGCTCGAGGCGATGGTTCAGAACAACGCCTCGCGCAACCGCACCGCCTTCACCGTTTCGATCGAGGCCAAGGAAGGCATCTCCACTGGCATTTCCGCACATGACCGCGCCCGCACCATCGCCACCGCCATCGATCCGGAGAAGGGCGCTGGCGACATCGTATCGCCAGGTCACGTCTTTCCGCTCGTCGCCCGCGACGGCGGTGTGCTGATCCGCGCCGGCCACACGGAAGCGAGCGTTGATCTGGCCCGCATGGCCGGCCTCTCGCCCGCAGCCGTCATCTGCGAGATCATGAACGACGACGGTACCATGGCGCGCATGCCCGACCTGGTCCCCTTCGCGAAGGCGCACGGTCTCAAGATCGGTTCGATCGAGGATCTGATCGCCTATCGCCTGAACAACGACACCATCGTCCGCCGGGTGGCCTGCAAACCGGTCAAGTCCAACTACGGCGGCGATTTCGACATGTGCATCTACGAGACGACCGTCGAGCCGGGCGAGCACTTGGCGCTGGTCAAGGGTGATGTGGCGAACGGCGAGCCGGTTCTGGTTCGCGTTCATGCCGTCGATCCGATCATGGACCTCGTCGGCGTCGGCTTTGCTTCCAGCGAGGGGCTCATCGAGAAATCGATGCACGCCATCGACGAGGAAGGCCGCGGCGTCGTCGTCGTCCTGCGCGACCTCAATCCCAAGCTCTTGTCGGAACGCATGCACGACAATCCGCGCCGCCGTGCCAATCCCGCGCGTGGCGAGCGGCCCCAGGTCGAGATCGGTATCGGCTCGCAGATCCTGCGCGACCTGGGTGTCGCCGACATGATCTTGCTCACCAACTCGCCTGAGCATAAATACGTGGGCCTTGACGCCTTCGGGCTGAAGATCGTCGGCACGCGCAAGATCGGATAGCCCCATGGTGCAAGTGAAATCCAAATCCGGAAGCGGCGGCGACAACCGTTTCCCCGGTAGCCGCATCCTCATCATCGAGGCGCGCTTCTACGAGAACATTGCCGACGAACTGGCTGGCGGCGCGATCGCCGAAATCGAGGCGCAGGGCGCAAGTTATGAACGCATCGTCGTGCCCGGAGCCCTGGAAATCCCGCAGGTTCTGATTTCGGCCGTAGCCGCCGGCCGTTTCGACGAGGGTGCGGCAGATTACGACGGCGTGGTCGCGCTCGGCTGTGTCATTCGCGGCGAGACGGCGCACTATGATATTGTCGTCAACAACGCCAATCACTGGCTGATGGACGTCGCCATCAACCAGGCCATTCCGGTCGGCAACGCTATACTGACCGTCGAGAACGAGGCACAGGCGCTCGCCCGCGCCAAGGGCGGACGCGACGGCAAAGGTGGCGACGCGGCGCGCGCGTGTTTCGCCTTGATCGAGGCAGCACGCCGTTTCCAGGACGAGGGCTGATGAACACGCGGGAAAAAAGCGGGGC
>CAZDNY010000444.1:0-3394 GCA_964506885.1 uncultured Hyphomicrobiaceae bacterium
GTTCAGGCCTCTCGACATCTTGGGGCATACCTCAGTTTCGTGGGCCCTCTGGACGGACCATGGCAGTGCTGCGATTGACGAGGCGTGCGCCAGCCGATAGCTCCCCCAAGGAAGCCCGTTCCGCGCTGGACGGCACTGACCCGGATCTTTTTTCTTCTTTGATGAGCATGCAACCGGAAATGTCTTCAATGCCGCGGCCCAATCGCAAATGGCAGTTCTGGATCGACCGGGGCGGGACGTTCACCGATATCGTCGCGCGCGCCCCGGACGGAGAACTCGTTTCGCGCAAGGTGCTGTCGGAGAACCCCGGCGCTTACGCGGATGCGGCGCTGGAAGGGATACGGCGGATTCTCGGCGTGGTATCGGACGCGCCAATCCCGGCGGAACGCATCGCCTCGGTGAAGATGGGCACCACGGTTGCCACCAATGCGCTGCTGGAACGCAAGGGCGAGAAGACCGTTCTGGTGATCACGGGCGGGCTCGAGGACCAATTGGAAATCGGTTATCAGGCACGGCCCGACATCTTTGCGCGCAACATCGTCAAGCCGTCGATGCTGTATTGCGCGGTGGTTGGTGCAAAAGAGCGCGTGCAGGCGGACGGAACGGTGTTGCAGCCTCTCGATACGGCGGCGCTGGAGCGCGACTTGCGGGCGGCACGCGCGGCGGGCAATACGGCTGCGGCAATCGTCTTCATGCACGGATATGCCCACCCGCGGCACGAACTGATGGCGGCCGAGATCGCGCGCAAGGTGGGGTTTGCACAAGTCTCTGTGAGCCATGACGTCTCGCCGCTCATCCGAATCGTCGGGCGCGGCGACACGACGGTCGCGGACGCCTATCTGACGCCGATCCTCAAGCGCTATGTCGAACGGGTCGCGTGCGAGCTGCAACCCTCTCATCCCAATGTGCCGCCGCCGAAGCTGATGTTCATGGCTTCCTCGGGTGGCCTCAAGTCCGCTGATATGTTCGAAGGGCGCGATGCGATCCTGTCGGGACCGGCGGGCGGTATCGTCGCGATGGCGGAGACGGCCCAGGCGGCGGGGTTCGAGCGCGTCATCGGCTTCGACATGGGTGGCACGTCGACGGACGTGTCGCACTTTGCCGGCGCTTACGAGCGCAGTTTCGAGACCGAGGTGGCCGGCGTGCGGTTGCGCGTGCCGATGCTGCGCATTCACACCGTGGCGGCTGGCGGCGGCTCGATCGTCAAGTTCGACGGCACGCGTCTCGTCGTCGGGCCTGAGAGTGCCGGCGCAGATCCGGGGCCGAAGGCCTACCGGCGCGGCGGGCCGCTCACGGTCACCGATGCCAATGTGATGCTGGGCAAGATCGATCCGGAACACTTCCCGCGCGTGTTCGGCCCCGGTCAGGACGAGGCGCTCGATCGTGACAGCGTCGTTCGCGGCTTTGCTAGCCTGGCGCAAGAGATCGGTGGCGGCAAGTCCGCTGAGGAGGTGGCGGAGGGTGTCATCCGCATCGCGGTCGAGAACATGGCGAATGCCATCAAGAAGATCTCGGTGGCGCGCGGCTACGACGTGACCGCCTATACGCTCAACTGCTTCGGCGCAGCGGGCGGACAACATGCGTGTCTGATCGCGGATGCGCTGGGCATGGAGACGGTACTGATCCATCCGCTTTCGGGGCTGTTGTCGGCCTACGGCATGGGGTTGGCACCGGTTCGCGCCAGCCGCGAGCAGTCGGTTGAGGTCGTGCTCGACGAGGCCGCCATGCACGCGCTGGCGCAGATGGTCGAGGTGATGGCGAAAGAGGTGATGGCGGCGGTCGTTGATGAGGGAGTGCCGCTGCGCAATGTGCGCGTCGCTTCGCGGTTGCACCTGCGCTATCAGGGTAGCGATACCGCTATTCCAGTGCGGCTGATGCGGCTCGATTTGATGCGTGCGGCGTTCGAAGAGGCGCACGAGCGTCAGTTCGGCTTCACATCGCCAGACAAGGGCATCGTCGTTGCGACGCTGGAAGTGGAAGCGACTGGTAAGGACGAAGGGGCTCAATCGGCACTTGGCGGCGGTGGACCTGTCGCCAGCGCGATCCAGGAGCCGGTCGGGCGGACGCGCGTCTATGCCGGAGGGCGCTGGCGCGATGCGCCGGTCTACGATCGCAGCCGCGGTGTCTATCCGGGAGGGTCAGCAATCGTCGGTCCGGCGCTGGTTATCGAGCCGAACCAGACGATCGTGGTCGAGCCGGGCTGGGAACTGCGGATCACCGGGCGCAACGATGTCGTCATGACACGATGCGAGAAGCGCCAGCGCGAGGTCCTGGGCAAGCAGGCCGATCCGATCCTGCTGGAGGTCTTCAACAACCTTTACATGTCGATCGCCGAGCAGATGGGCGAGGCGCTGCGCAACACCGCGCAGTCGGTCAATATCAAGGAGCGTCTCGATTTCTCGTGCGCGGTCTTCGATGCGACGGGTGCCCTGGTCGCGAATGCGCCGCACATGCCGGTGCATCTGGGATCGATGGATCGGTCCGTCGAAGCGATCGTGCGCGAGCGCGCAGGGACGATGCGGCCGGGCGATGTCTACATGCTCAACGCGCCCTACAACGGCGGCACGCACCTGCCGGACATCACGGTCGTCACGCCTGTTTTCGATGACGCGGGTGAACGCGTGCTCTTCTACGTCGCATCGCGGGGGCACCACGAGGACATCGGCGGGCTGACGCCCGGATCGATGACGCCGAAGGCGACGCGGATCGAGGAGGAAGGCGTCTATATCGATAATTTCGTTCTGGTCGAGGGGGGGCGCTTTCGCGAGTCGGAAACGCGCGATCTTCTTGAGGGAGCGACGTATCCGGCGCGGCGCCCGGACAAGAACATTGCGGACTTAAAGGCGCAGGTTGCGGCCAACGCCAAGGGTGTCGTGGAATTGCGAAAGATGGTGGCGCATTTCGGTCTGGACGTGGTCGAGGCCTACATGCGGCATGTGCAGGACAATGCCGAGGAGAGTGTGCGGCGGCTTGTCGAGCGGCTGGAGACGGGGGCTTTTGCGATCGAGACGGACCAGGGTGCCCGTGTTGAGGTTTCGATCACGACGGATCGCGAGCGGCGTACGGCGCGCGTCGACTTTACCGGCACCAGTGCCATGCAGGCCAACAACTTCAATGCGCCCGAACCGGTAACGCGCGCGGCGGTCCTTTATGCCTTCCGCGTGATGGTGGACGCGGCAATCCCGATGAATGCGGGATGCCTGAAGCCGATCGAGATCATCATCCCGGAAGGTTCGATGCTGAAACCGGCCTATCCTGCCGCCGTGGTGGCGGGCAACGTGGAGACCAGTCAGATCGTCACCAACGTCTTGGACGCAGCAATGCGGGGCCTTGGCACGGCGCAAGGCACGATGAACAACCTCACGTTCGGCAACGATCGCGTCCAATACTACGA
>CAZDNY010000445.1:0-3387 GCA_964506885.1 uncultured Hyphomicrobiaceae bacterium
CAAGTATCGTGGCGGCGGGACCGTGCGCACATCGATGGGCCGCGTGCGGCGCGGTTCGCCGCAGCATCACCTGATGCAGAGCCTGGGCGGGGTGTTCTAGCCCTCCTCGCCGCGGCCTCGCGGTTCGGTGAATCCAGTCCCGCAGTACTCCATCCGGCGTCGCTAGGACGAGGGTTCGGAGGATGCCGTCTGTGCCAGGATCCAGTCGAGAAACGCCGGCGCGCCTCCCGCAGCGGGGAGTGCTACGAGGGCGGGATTGTCGTAAGGGTGCAGAGCGCAAACCCGCGCGACGACCGCATCCACCAGTCCTGCCCGTGTCTTGATCAATGCCGCCACCTCGGGATCGGTGTGGCGCTCGCCCTCCCAGTTGTAGATGGACGTCATCTCGCCCAGCACATTGACGCAGGCAGCCAGCTTGCCATCGATCAATTCACCAGCAATGCTGATGGCCGTGTCACGGTCGGGAAATGTGCCGTAAACCAGTACCGGCTTATCGTTCTCGCTCATCCTAGCGCACCTTCGCAACGTGCCCGGGGCCGATGCCAACGGGCCAAAGCCAATGAATTACCCGACCATGCCTGCCCCCTCGCACCACGACAAGGCCGCTCCCCGGACCTTCACCAAGATCGCGTTCGTCGCCAGCGACGTGGTGGAAGCCCAGCGCGGCATGAAGCGGCTCACCCAGCGCTACGGCAATGTCAACCCGCGCGAGGCCGACGCCATCGTCGCGTTGGGCGGCGATGGGCTGATGCTGCAGACGCTGCACACCTACATGAACGAGCAAATCCCGATCTACGGCATGAACCGCGGCTCGGTCGGGTTCCTGATGAACGAATACAGCGAGGACAATCTGTGCGAGCGGCTCGCGGCGGCGGAGATCAGCCGTATTCACCCGCTCTCGATGATCGCCCACGACAAGGACGGCAAATCACACAAGAGCCTCGCAATCAACGAAGTCTCGGTATTCCGTGAGCGCTTCCAGGCCGCCAAACTGCAGATCTCGATCGACGGGACCGTGCGCCTGCACGAACTCATCTGCGACGGCGTTCTCGTGGCGACACCCGCAGGCTCAACGGCCTACAACCTGTCGGCCGGCGGACCGCTGCTGCCGATTTTCGCGCCGCTGCTGGCGTTGACGCCGATCAGCCCGTTCCGGCCGCGACGCTGGCCGGGGGCGCTTTTGGCGAATACCGCGCGCATCACGATTACCGTGATCGAACCGGAAAAGCGGCCCGTCAGTGCGACCGCCGATCATTTCGAGACGCGCGATGTGCTGCGCGTGGAGATCGCGCAGGCCCACGCTATCGACCTCTACATGATGTTCGATCCAGGACACGACCTCGACGAACGCGTCATCTCCGAGCAGTTCCGCTTCTGAACGGACGGGGCGGGCCGCAAGATGCGCGCCTTGCTGGCTGGGCGCGGCTATCGTGCGCTGGCGAACGTGCGATCGCGCGGCACGATCTGCGCCTGCCAGTTGCGCACAGAACGGGCGCTGTCAGACTTTGCGCCCGCCGGCGATCCCGGAGCCGTCTGTGCCGCTGCGGCGCGCAGCATATCCCGGCGGCTGCGCCCGGGGAGCGGCGGCGGGCGTTGCGCATCGTAGTCGCTGCGCGCGCGCGCCACGGCCTGGCCGACCGCTGCAACGATTTCGGAAAAGCTCATGGCGCGGTCGCCCATGAACACCAAGGAGGGCGCGACCTCGTCGAGATCTGGCAGCACCAGTGCGGCACGCGCGCGCGGTTCGAAGCGAGCTGAATTCAAGATTTCGAGCGCAAACCGCAGGCCGACGCGATGGGCCAGATAGAGATCGGCCAACGTGACCTCGCGCCCAAGGGCCTCGTGAAGCGCCACGGCGTTGACTTGCGCATAGCGCTCGGCCAGATGGCGCGCGATCATCGCGTCGCGGCGCAGGGCGAGAATGGTCGTCGCTTCGCGCATGACAGGCACATAGGCCTGGCCCGAACTGGTCTTGAAGACACGGCGCGCGAAGGGAGCAAAGCGCGCGTCGCCGCGCTGGCCTGCCAATGCGTCGAAAAACGGCTCGCGTGCGAACTGGTAGGGATTGGCGTGCTCGCTCGCCGCGACCTGTTGCATGGCCGGGCGCGCAATGGCGCTTTCTTGCGCGCGATCTGCCGGCGTCCCGGGTTCGAGCACGGCCAGGAGTACGATCAGCAGGTGCTGGGGTATTTCGATGACGGGACTCACGAGCTTCACTCCGCAGAACGACTGGGACGCAAACGCTACATGGGCCCCGGCCGGCACCGGCTGCGACGTGCGCGCGGCTACGGCGGACCTGCCGACAGGCTAGGTCCTTATGGTGAATACGGAGTTAAGTTCTGGGGCAGGGGATCGGGCTGCCGTTGCTGCACCGCGCTCAAGCGGACCAGCGTGAAACCACGTCAGCGAGCGCAGGGCGCGGGCGTTCCTCGGGCCTGGACGTCGCTGTGCCGATGTAGACGAACCCGACGACACGCTCGTTGCCGGCCAGAGCCAACGCCTCGCGAATCCGCGGACTGTAGGCGATCCACTCGGTCAGCCAGCAGGTTGCATAGCCCATCGCATTGGCGGCAATGCACAGGTTCATGGCACTGGCACCGGCCGACAGGATCTGCTCCCACTCGGGTGCGCCAGGCTTGGGGGTGACGCGAGAGATCACAGCGACGACGACGGGCGCGCGCATGAAGCGGTTGCGCTCGGCTTCCAGCCGAATCTCGGAGGGCTCCATGGTGTCTTCAGCCTTGCATGCTTCGGCGATACACTCGCCGAAAGCCCTGCGGGCGTCGCCCTCGAAGACAACAAAACGCCAGGGAACCAGCTTCTTGTGATCGGGCACGCGCGCAGCGATGGTCAGGATTTCTTCGAGCTGTGCGGGCGAGGGGCCAGGCGCGCTCATCAGATCCGGCTTTACGGAGCGGCGCGACTTGAGCAGCGCGAGCGTCGTGGCATCCATATGGCGAACCTCATTGCTGACAAACGAGACCTGTGCAGGCAACCGGCCTCTCGCTAACGCAATTCCGCTTCTGTTACAATCCATGGAGTCGCCCGCACGGGGCCGAGAGAACGCCCACTCCGGAAGGAAAGCGATGATGACGTCGATGCCTGGATCGCGATGCCCTGCTGACCGACGCAGACCGGGCCTGCTGTGGACCCTTGCGGCGTTGGCCGGCGGCATGGCGTTGATCGCGGCCGGGCGTGCTGATGCTCAGCCGGCGGTTGAGGGGGATGGCCCGGCGGTGGCGACGGCGACCCAGCCAGCCGTGATGGCGCTCGTCGACGGCTCTGGATCGATGTGGGGCGGGCTTGGAAGCGAAGGCAACAGCAAGCTGACGGCAACCCGGCTGGCGCTGGAAGGCGTCCTTCCGCGGCTCGCGGGCAGCCACCGTC
>CAZDNY010000446.1:0-3386 GCA_964506885.1 uncultured Hyphomicrobiaceae bacterium
ACGAAGCCCACGTGTGCGACGCAACGTCGATCCCCTATCGCGATGCGACGTTCGATATCGCATTTGCCGATAATGTGCTTGAGCATCTAGCCGATCCAAAGGCTACCTTCAAAGAGATTGCGCGTATCCTCAAACCCGGCGGCCTGTTCCTTTTCAAGACTCCTAACAAATGGCACTACGTTCCAACGATCGCTCGCATGTCTCCTCACAAATTTCACGAGCAGATCAATCGCTGGCGAGGTCGACAATCGATTGATGTTTTTCCAACGCTGTATCGGGCGAATACGTTGGCAGATATTTCTCGCATCGCCGCGGGTGCCGGACTTGAGGTGGTGTCTTTGGAACGCATCGAAAGACGCCCCGAGTACCTGCGCTTGTCAGGTCCAACGTATCTTGCCGGTCTAGCCTATGAACGCCTTGTCAACAGCACAAGCCTCCTTGCCGGCTTCCGGGTTCTTCTCGTCGGCAAAATCGCCAAAGCCGTAAGCTCGACAGCGGGTACACGGTGACGCATTCCATGATTGCGAGTACTGCTCGCCTGTTTCACACCGTCCGGCACTTAAAGCCGGTGCAGATCACGTCACGTGTGCTCAAGCCGCTGTCGCGACCGCGGCCGGATCGCTCGCCTGCCCCGGACTTGCGGCTGCCGCACGGCCCATGGCGGGTGCCGGTCGCACGGCCGCAAAGCCTGCTGTGCGCCTGGCGGATGCGCTTTCTCAACCACGACGGTGAGATCGCCAACGCTGCACAGTGGAACGATCCCGGCCAATCCAAGCTCTGGCTCTACAATCTGCACTACTTCGATGACCTTTGCGCCGCCGACGCAGCTGATCGGCGCGCGCTGCAGCGCGAACTGATCACGCGCTGGATCGCCGAAAACCCCGCGCCACTGGGCAACGGCTGGGAGCCTTACCCCGTCTCCTTAAGGATTGTGAACTGGATCAAGTGGCATCTGGCCGGCGAACACATCGACGCGGCGATGCGCGACAGCCTGGCCGTGCAGGCGCGCTGGCTGATGCGACATATCGAATGGCACCTGCTCGGCAATCACATCCTGGCCAATGCCAAGGCCCTCGTTTTTGCCGGTCTCTTCTTTTCAGGGCCCGAAGCCGAGACATGGCTGCAGGCCGGGCTTGCCATCTATGCGCGCGAGCTGCCTGAGCAGATCCTCGAGGACGGCGCTCACTTCGAGCTTTCGCCGATGTACCACGCCACCATCCTCGAGGATCTGTTGGACCTTGCCAACTTGGCGCGGCACTACGGTGAGGGCGAAAGGGTCGTGCTCGCCTGCCTGCCGGCCGATGTCGGCGCGATGCGCTCCTGGCTCGCGGCCATGACGCATCCCGACGGCGGGCTCGCATTCTTCAACGACGCCGCGTTGGGCATAGCGACCAGCCGTGCGGACCTGGAGGCCTATGCCGCGCGCCTCGGCTTCGGCCCGGCTGGCGCGCCCGGCGACGGGCTGCATCACCTCGATCGATCGGGCTACGTGCGCGTCAATGCCGGTGCGATGGCAGCCATTCTCGACGTCGGTGCCGTCGGTCCCGACTACATCCCCGGCCATGCGCACGCCGATACGCTGTCCTTCGAACTCTCGCTGGGCCCCGAGCGCATTATCGTCAACGGCGGCACATCGACCTATGCGCCCGGACCGCAGCGCGCCGCCGAACGCGCAACGGCCGCTCACTCCACGGTCGAGGTCGACGGACACAACTCCTCCGACGTGTGGGGCGCGTTCCGGGTCGCGCGGCGCGCCAGGATCAAGGACCTCGTGATCGGTCACGGCACGCCGCACGAGGTGCGTGCAAGCCATGACGGTTATGCGCGGCTCAACGGCCGCAACATTCATACGCGCACATGGCAGTTTGCGCCCTCCCGGCTGGATGTCGTCGATGCGGTATCGGGGCCATTCGAGTCCGCTATCGCGCGCTTTCATCTGGCTCCGGGCGTCACCGTCTCGATCGATCCCGGGCAATCGAGCGGTCAGTTGCGCACTGCGGCGGGGCAGACCCTGCGCTGGTCGTCACAGACGCCGGTGGCGATACAATCCTCGCACTGGCATCGCGAATTCGGCCTCAGCATGCCCACGCAATGCCTCGCCGTTCCGCTCCGCACCGGCACATCGCACGTCGTGTTCGACTGGCAAACCTGACGCATGCATATCCTGTTTCTGACCGATAATTTCCCGCCGGAAGTGAATGCGCCGGCAACGCGGACGTTCGAGCACTGCCGGGAATGGGTGGGCGCCGGCCACAAGGTCACCGTCATCACGTGCGCACCCAACTTCCCCAAGGGGCAGGTTTATCCAGGCTATCGCAACAGGCTCATTGGCGGCGAGACGATGGCCGGGATCGAGGTGCTGCGGGTGTGGACGTACATCACGGCCAACGAAGGCTTTCTCAAGCGCACGATCGACTACGCGTCGTTCCTGAATGCGCTCGCACCTGCCGTGCTCAAGGTCCGCGGCGTGGACATCATCGTCGGCACGTCGCCGCAACTGTTCGCGCCGCTGGCGGCGCTCATCGCCAGCCGGATGAAGCGCTGCCCTTACGTGTTCGAGCTGCGCGATTTGTGGCCGGAGTCGATCCGTGCGGTGGGCGCCATGAAGAACGAGCGCATATTGGGCTGGCTCGAAGCGCTGGAAATGATGCTTTATCGCCAGTCGGCCGCGATCGTCTCGGTGACGGATGCCTTCGTGGAGAACCTCGCCTCGCGTGGTATCCCTCGCGATAAGCTGCACGTCATCACCAACGGCGCCGACCTGTCGCGTTTCACGCCACGTGGACGTGACGAGGCTCTTGCCGCCCGCCTGGGGCTGTCGGGCAAGTTCGTCGCGGGCTATGTCGGAACACACGGCATGGCGCACGGCCTGGCGACCCTGCTCGAAGCAGCGCGCCAGATCGATAGCCATCCCGACATGCGCCACGTCCGTTTCCTGTTCCTGGGCGATGGCGCGGAAAAGAGCACCCTCGTCACCATGGCGAACGAGATGGGCCTCGAAAACGTGGTGTTCTTGGACAGCGTGCCGCGCGATGAGGTCGCCAGCTACTGGTCGCTGCTCGATGCGTCCATCATCCATCTGAAGAGGACGCCGCTGTTCGAAACCGTCATTCCCTCCAAGTTGTTCGAATGCATGGCGATGGGGCTTCCGGTGCTGCACGGCGTCGCAGGGGAGTCGGCCGCGATCGTGGAGCGCGAGGGCAACGGGATCGTGTTCGAGCCCGAAAACGCTGCAGCCCTCAGCGCCGGCCTGCGCCGGCTCGTGCATGATCCGGACCTGCGTGACCGACTGGCCAGACGCGGCCTGATTGCGGCGCAAGCCTATGACCGCAAGGCGCTGGCGGCCCGGATGCTTTCGGTTCTAGAGACCGTGGCAGCGGCACCGC